>NZ_DATMTE010000981.1:0-12206 GCF_035564935.1 Chitinophaga sp.
ATTTTATATACAAGCTTTTTGATGTAACGGCACAAACCACTACGGCCAACAGTGATCTTAACTGGTCGCTGATCCGCTATGCCGATATATTGCTTGTATATGCAGAAGCAGCCAATGAGGTAGGCGGACCGGGCGCCAAGGCGTACGATGCTGTGAACCAGGTAAGGGCAAGGGCAAAATTGCCGGCATTGGCGGGATTATCTAAAGAACAATTACGGGAATCCATCTGGCGGGAACGCTGGTATGAATTGTGTTTTGAAAATGTTACCTGGTTTGATATGGTGCGTCTTCGTAAAGCATTTAACGTAAGCACTAAAGGCTTTGATAATTATGTAGGCCATAAGTTTTCTTATGGTCCGGTTTTAACGGAAAGGGAGCTTTTATTCCCGATACCAAGCACGGAGTTGAGAAATAACCCCAACCTGGTACCAACAAAAGGATATTAATGTAATGCAAAGAGGCCGTCTCATAAATATTGAGGCGGCCTCTTTCTATTTAAGGTCTATTTTATCAATTGTAACCTTCAATGCTATCTCCAACTGCAAAAAGTGCATCCACAACTGTATACCAAAACTTTCTTCGCCAGTTTGCTGCATCAACAAAGTAGCTACGCTTTTTTTTGTATGATCCTAAGATCTGAAGTCAATAATCTTATTGCTGGTATTACTAATGTAACAATCATGTGAATATAAGAAACAACGCAATGCCACTCAAAAAAGTCAATAACGAACGGATACTGGAATTGCTGCAATAGTGCGTTACTCCCGGGATGTGGTTCCCTAGCGCGGTTTAATACTCTCCCACGATAACCATGGTTTCAGCAGGTGATCGCGGAGCGCGCCAACGGATAATAGCTGATGTAAAATTGCCGATACTCTTTTCCAGTCTCCAGGGTTTGGCCGGGCCATAAATTGCTGTAAAGGCTCATGCAATGTTGCCAGTTGGCCTTGTGCTACCTGGTCGCCGTTGAACTGCTGCTGCTGCAGGTTAATGATCCACTGAAATACCGTACTGGCAGTGTCTGCGGCCTCTCTTTCACCTATCTGGCGCGGGGGTTGGAAAGGAGGTATATCGGGCTGCCGCGGCTGGGGAGCACCGGAAGTATTTGCGTTAAGCCTAAAAACGTCGGGATCGCTTTTGAATTTCTTTCGCTCCCCTTGTTCATCTCCGGAGTCTTTTTCTTTGTCCGCCAGCGAGGCTGTTTTTTCCTCCGTTAGAGGTTCAAACTTACGTTTAGATGATTCTGCAGGCGACGTTTTCGCTGCTATTTTTTCACGCAATGCTGCCATTTTTTTAAGTGCAGAGTCCAACATTTCCTGGCGTTGACTTTTGTCAAACCTATTTTTCGGATCTTGCCAATACTGCTTGTACACACCAAAAATATCCCCGGCCCCCTTGTCGAATTCAGCCCGTTGCCAACGTTCCGGCAACACGTTCCTATACTGGTTTGTTGTAGTTTCATTTAATTCCTGCAAAAGGCCCCTCACAAGTTCCTCTCTTCCCCTGGCGGCTCTCTCCCTGGCAGCCTCCGTCGCTTGTTCCTGTACCAGTTGGTTTATCTCCTTTTCCAACAGTGCAATATGAGGTTGCAATTGATAATCAGTGTTGCCGCCGTATAATTTATCATTCCTTCCCCATGCAGCTTTTGCATTTGCGAGTATATCTTCTCTCATTGCACTAAAACGTTGCTGGAAAACGCCTTTGAACAGGCTCGTGTATTTATCGGCGGTGGAGTTGTAGGTCATTTCAAGTATTACAATACGGTGGGAATTTTTACTGGCTTCCGCATTCCTGGCTGCTTCGGCGCTGCTCTTCTTCCTGTCTTGCAACTCTTGTTGTTTTTGTTTCAGCGCAAGCTGGTCGCTTTTTTGTTGCGCTATTTTCATGTCCCGGATCATTCCTGCATAGGTTGCGAGAAGATGGTTCCGTGTGCTGATATCTGTTATTACAAAAGAGCAGCCGCTGGGTGTTGCCACTTTGTGAACTTTGCCGTTAGCGATGCACTCTACTTCCCCTGGCGGAATAACTATCAACGAAAGACCCGGCGGCAGCTCAAATTCAGTCGTTACATTCAGGGGAAGGTCTTCATGAATTAACCCCGCAGGATCTAATCCGAAGGGCTCAAAAAAATGGGAGAAGGTGGGACCATTCACAATATAGCTGCCGAAGAGATGATAATTCAAATTAGCTGCCTGTTCCAATTTACCATTGTAGGAGCGATAATAGCCGGGCTTAAATGTTTTTACCCCCGGCGCCACCGTTCCTTGTACCACATCTGCGGGAGATGGAATAGTATGCGTTTCTGTTTTACTATAGAGCACGGGACCGGTATCTTCCCAGTGCGCAATTTTACTGCCATCCGTTCCCGGTTTGCGAAGCATCTGTTTTACCAGGAAGCGGAACCTGTTGGGCAGCTTTTGCTCATCGGGGAATTTGCCCTTATAAAACCCGGGGTATAGTCCCCAGTCGAGCGGTTCCGCTTCAAACCTGATCACTTTATTATTTGCATTTACGGCTTCTTTGGCAGCCTTCTCCACACCCGTTTTCATCACGCTGTTAAATGCTGTGGATATGGGCACCAGGTTATTACCGGTACCCGGTCCGTGCAGATGTTCATTCAACATGTGCCCCCGCTTGTAACCAATGCGCGCTGTGAGGCTGGTAAATAAAGTGGAAGTGGCAGAGGGTTGTGAGCCAAACACACCGTCGTCCCTGAGCAGAACGCTCAATGGCGCCATGACTACTTTTGCGCAGAAAAGATCGCCATCAATATTCCGGGTATCCACCTGCACCTTGTGCGAAGGTGGCCGTTGTTTCTTCATTACCAGCGCCGACTCCCTGTTCAGCTGCTGCAGCAGGTTCTCTATTACCTTTAGCTGTGCACGTGCATCCAGTCGCTCCTGCGCGGTAGGTCCTGCCCTTTGTGTGGTTTTCAGCTTGCCTTTGGAATTAACCCGGTTAACTGGTTTCACGGTTCCATACCTGCCGGTATGCACTATCTGCGCCGCCGCCTCAATGGCGTTCAGCAGCGCAACGAGACTTGCCGAACCACTCACAACAGGCTTTTTGCGCTTCCTGTCCAGGAACACTTTCAGTGTCTGCGTATCTGAATGCAACCACAACGTGCCGTCGTTCGGGTCAATAAACAAGGTATGAGGTTCCTCTTCCTCGTTGTCGTCCATATCCAACATTATCGGTATCGCCAGCGGCGCTGTAACAGGTTCATCTGCTGCAGGCGCTGCGTGATCTTCCTGCAACGGCTGCCGGGAGGTAACGTCCGGCGCGGCGATGCCATTTGTGGCAGGTTGATGAGCCGCTGCGCGGGAAACATTAGGTTGATCTGATATGAGGGAAGCTTTCATAACCTGGCTATTTATGGAGTGCAAATAAAAAATAAAACCGGGCAATTGATGCCGTTAACCGAAAGTATCTAAAAAGTGACCGATGGACAATTGAATATATTAAGATTATGAACGGGCTGGACACAAAAAAACACCCGTTTCAGGTGGTTTGGGCCAAAGGGTCTAAGACTTCGCCAGCCACTACAAATATACCCAAACCAATAATGATACCCAATTACTTTTTCCGATATTTCAGTTGCGAAAGATACATTGACTATACGTCTTGTCAGTAAGGCACCTAAACGGATTTCCTCCTGGAATGATATAGAAGATTAAATATTTAGTTGTTAGCCCTCACCGGATGGTAGAAACATGCAGCCATCTATTAACGTTAATTAATATAATGCAAAGGGGCTAACCGTTTGGTTACCCCCTTTTCTTTCTGAATAAAACAATTATTTTCCAAATACTTCTTTCAGTTTCACATCCAGCTCCTTTGCTTCCCCTCCTATCCAACGGCCAATGATCTTCCCTTCCTTATCAAGCAGGATTTTGGTAGGAAATGCAGAAACGCCATAAGCCGTTACCGCATCAAACTGTTCTATACCTTCATTATTCAATACGTTCACCCAGTTGATACCATCCATCTTAATTGCATCCAGCCAAACCTTCCTGCATTTTTCAGCGCTGCCATTTTCGGATGCGATACCCACAATTTCAAATCCTTCTGCTTTGTATTTGCCATACAATTCTTTCAAATGAGGATGAGATGCCCGGCAGGGATGACACCAGCTACCCCAGAAGTCCAGCAGCACATACCTACCTTTCAGCGTTTCCAGGCTCACCTCGCGGCCATCCATATCTTTCTTGCGGAGCGGGATAGCCGGCTGGCCAACCGCAGTGGCTTCCAGGCTGGCAATTCTGTTGCCGATAAATTTTGCATACACATTATTCTTCGCCGCGCTACCCATTTTGTTATAAGTAGTTTTTAAAGAATCCAGCTCCATGATGGCCTGCATACGGTACAGCATGTACATGCTATAGAGCGAATTAGGATGACTGTTAAAAAAAGCTGTCTCCATATCCTGCAACGCCCTGCCTTTTGAGCTGTTCATCTTCCTGGTGAGTTGCGTCACTACCGTATTATCGCAGGTTTTACAACTGTCTGCCATCTTCCTGGTTGCGATCCAGTTTTCATGCTCCAGCCGGCTTTCCTTTGTTCTCAGGTCTGCCCAGTCGGCGTTAGCTTCCCCGCCTTCAACATTTGCCGCATACACTTTATCAGCATCTCCCTTAATGGTAATTACATCATTGGTAAGAAAAAAACGTAGTACCGGCGCCGTTAGTACCTGTTTCCCCGCGGGCGCTTCCAGGGCCGGGTTTCCTTTGAGTGTAAAACTGGCCATCACCGGGGAGTTCACAGCGCCCTTCATCACCAGCCAGCCTTTTTCCGTAGTAAATACGGAATCAATACTGAGCTTATTGTCGCTTACATAACTGAGCCTTGGCTGGTATTTTTTGAAATGACTGAGTTTGATCCTCAGCGTATATCCCTGTTGTGCGAAACCAGCGGATGCAGCAAGACAACTGCACAGCAGTATGGCATACTTCTTCATCATGTTAATGGTTGGTTTTATTTTTTTAAGGGTTGTTTGACAAATTGGGATTTGCATCCATGATATAAATAGGGAAACGCAACGTGAGCCGTTCCGGCTTCATGGTGTAAGTAGCTGTTACTTTCCCGAAGTCGTCATATACACGATGCGTGTTACCGATGGTAGACGCATATTCCGGTTCAACAGATATCCGGCGCATGTCCAGCCAGCGGTTTCCCGTGAGTGCAAATTCCCGGATCCTTTCTTCCAGGATATATTTTACAAGCGCTACTTTATTATTTGCAACAGCCGTTGGCACCGGTGCATCCTGGGCTGAAACACGGGTAAGGCGGAAATTCCTGATATCTTCCGCTGCAGCAGCTGTTTGACCAAGGCGCGCTTTGCATTCCGCAATAAGCAGGAATATATCCGGTACGGTTACACCCATGTTGGCGTACGACTGTCCCCAGCCTCTCATCATTCCTGTGGGGTAATTCATACCCGTTAGCCAGGTTTGCGGGCTGAAAAATTTCAGGCGTTCATCACTGGCAGTATAAAGTGCGGCCGTTTCTGGGCTTATCAGCACACCGTCGAGCCCCGCGGCATACAGCCTGATGGCGGTACGCATATAAGCCACTTCCTTGTCCATATCGGCGTATAACCTGTTGGGGCCATACATCGGATCTATGGGCATAAATACGCCGTTAGTGCTGAACTCTTTATGATAGTCGTATAACCCTACATCTATAGTGGCCGATGACAATGAGTTGGTAAAAGCCTGCAGGAGCGGTAACGCGGCGTCCCATTGCTGCATAAACACATACACTTTTCCCAGCAACGCCTGCGCTGCCGGCCTGGAGGCCCTGGAGTTGTTGGTGATCGTTGCTGGTAACAACGGGATAGCTTCATTCAGATCTGCTACCATCTGGTCATACATCTGCTTTACGGTAGCCCTGGTAAAAGTTGTTTGCGTTACATTTGCCACCATAAACAATGGCGATGCAGGATCATTGGCCGCAGTAGCTGCATTATATGGCTTGCCATACAAATTTGCCAGCAGGAAATTTACCCAGGCACGCCCTGTCAGCGCTTCTGCCTTAAGAGCGCTTTTCTGTGCATCCGTTCCACCGGACGAGTTCATTACTTCAGCAATGATTTTATTGTAGATGTACACCTGTTTTACCAGTACCGTTATTTCAGATTCAGTGTTGTTGGGGAGATAAATATCATCCGACCATTTGAATGCCTCCTGGTCGGCCATGGAAGCCGCGCCGAATCCAATTGTGCTGAAGCCGCTGCTGCCTGCCACTTCATCGCCCATAACAATTGGCGAGAAATACTGGAACTGGTGTAAGGAACCTGCATTCAGCATCATGTCATAATCACCTGTTTTTTCTGCAATCAGTACTCCCTTGGGGGTTATTTCCAGGAACTCTTTTTTACAACCAGATTGTAAAAAGCCTGCTGTGGCCAGGGAAACGAGTACTATTATATTTTTCGCAACCTTTTTCATTCATGTTCAATTTTAAAGCGTTAAATGAGCGCCGATCGTAACAGCCTTCTGATTGGCCGGCATAATGCTGCCTGAGCCGGCCGCTGTACTGTTGGAAAACTCCGGATCAAGGCCATAATGATTCGCTTTCCACAGCATTACATTGGATAACTGGGCGCGAAGCGAAAGTCCTTCTACCCGCAACATTCTCAGCACTGGCGCTGGTACCTGGTATGCCAGGGTAATGTCCCTGATCTTTATATAAGAGGCATCTACCAGGTTAATATCTCCACGGGTGTAATAGGTGGTATTTCGTAATGCACTGCTGGTGGAAGGATTGGCTACAAATCGGGGCACATTGGTTGTAAGTTCATCGCCGGGCTGCATCCAGCGGTTGGCAAACTCGCTGTTAATATTTCCCGACTGGAAATTCATATAACCAACATTAAAGGTGCCTGAGTAACGGGTATTCATGTCCCGGTACATGATGTTGCCCATGTTGAATATAGCATTTACAGATAACGACCAGCCATTATAATTGAACATATTTGCAAATCCCCCGCTCCACACCGGCTGATATACACCTTTGAATACCATATCTTCCGGTTTGGTTACATTCAGCGCCTTTGTTACTTTTCCATCGGCCAGCCGGATCTGCGGATCGCCTGCCGCATCCAAACCGGCATAGTTGTAACTGAATACTGCGAAAGCCGGATAGTTCACCACATAGTTCCTGTCTACCAGCTGATCGCCCCGGGTAATGGGTGCAGTGATCAAACCCAGGTTGGTGATCTTGTTTTTATTATAAGACATATTCAAAGTGGTGCTCCAGGAAAATCTGCCGGCATCTATATTTAAAGAACTGATGGTCAGATCTATCCCTCTGTTGGTAAGCGATCCTACGTTGCCATAAATAGAACTGGTTCCTACCAGTGGGTTTACAGGGAGATCTCCCAGGAGGTTATCCGTATTCTTTTTATATAGGTCAATGGAACCGCTCAACCTGTTGCGCAGGAAGCCGAAGTCGATACCTATATTGTATGTTTTAGTGCTTTCCCAGGTAAGATCAGGATTGCTGAGCGTTAAAATGCTCAGGGCCTGCCCGCCGGGAACATACCTTACTGTTGCTGGTTTAAATATATCATAGGACGCTGCCCTGCCGGGAATCGGCGACATACCGGTTAACCCGTAGGTAGCCCGGACCGCCAATGCATCTACCCAGGAAACATGATCCATAAAAGACTCGTTGGCAATGTTCCATTTTACCCCCACGCTCCATACAGGCTTACGCTGGGCCGACGTATTCAGGCCAAACAGGTTGCTTTGATCGTTACGCCAGCTGGCATTGATATTATATTTACGCAGGAACATATACGCCACATTACCATAATAGGAGGTAAACCTGGAACGGGGCACTGTTTCCGACTCCCCGAAATAAGAGCCGTTTTCTTCATTGGAGGTAGACAACTTGGACGACTTACGGTCTATACCTGTAGGCAATATCGGCCCAATGATCCCGGTTGTTGTAAGCAGCTTATAATCCAGTAGCGGGTAGGTTTGCAGTGCTTCGTCGTAGCCGTACACCGTACTCCTGTTTGTAACCGTTCTTTGTTCCTGTGCTTCCGCACCTGCCAGCGCCGTTAACTGGTGTTTTCCGTTATTCCAGTTCTTATCATAGTGCAGTTGGTTTCTCACTACCCAGTTATCCAGTGAAGAATTATAAACGGTATATCGTCCTCCTTTCGTGGGCAGGTTATAAGTTACCGTTCCATCGTTGTTGGCCACCGCAAAATTCATGATATAGGCGCGTTGCTGGTAATTATTAACGTCGTCGTATACACGGGTTCTGCCCGATTCTTTTATATAACCGTATACTCCTTCAAACGTTAAGCCTTTATACAGGTTTACGGTAACGCCGGTATTGAACCTGCCACTGAAAGTGTTGCTCTTGCTATAACCTGTTGTCATATTATCGATGGGGTTATAGTCCATACTGATCTTACCCAGGTTTTCAATATTGGGCCGCTCTCTTTCACTGAGGTAGCCCATGTAAGGCATACTGAGCGCATTTCCGCTGGCATCCCTGAACAGCTGGTAAGGCAGGTACCGGTTATCGGCAGATACGGGCCGGATACCGGAGGTGCTGTTATTGGTGAGATCTGCACTGATATATACTTTCAGTACCCGGTTAAAATTAAAATCCTGCCGGGTATTCAGTTTAAAAGTATTATCCTTGCTGCCTGGCGTATATGATTTGTTATCGGTGTATGAAAAAGAGTTGTAGTAAGTATGTTTATCTGTACCGCCGCTAACGGTGATGGTATGGTTCATCAGCATAGCCGGGCGATACCAGATATCCCCTATCTGCGAATTATTATTGATGCGCGCAAGACTGTCCAGTTTGGCGTTGCCCACTTGGGGAGAGATCACTCCATTCTTCATATCATACAGGATCTGGTTGGATGGCGCCAATCCATATACGGAGTTCAACGGATCATAGGTAGTTGCCCGCTGATAGGGCATATACAGGTTCACGGAATCGAATACTTCCCGCATGGCCCGGATATACTGGCTGCTGTTCATCATGTGGAAGTAATCGTATTGCGGGCGCCCCTGGAAGCTCACAAACCCGTCGTACGACACTTTCATCCTGCCGCTTTTCCCTTTCTTTGTAGTGATTACTATTACGCCGTTGGATGCCCTGGCTCCCCAAATGGATGCAGCGGTGGCATCTTTCAGCACCGTGATATCCGCCACATCCTGTGGGTTGATGGTAGAGATCCTGCTAACGTCAACGGCCATACCATCTACCACCACCAGCGGGTTCTTGCTGGAATTAATCGTGTTAAGCCCCCTGATAAGAAAAGTGCTCCCATCTGTAGCAGCACTTGGGGAGTTGTTGATCACCAGTCCCGGGATCTGCCCATCCAGGCGTTGCAGGATGTTCATGCTGGTAGAGCGGGTGGCTACCGTTTGCATATCCGGTTTGGAAAACGAGCCGGCACTGCGTTCCTTTGAAATGGTTTGATAACCGGTAGACACTGCAACATTGATTTCATGGAGCGCTGTGATCTTTGTTTTCAGCGTAATGGTAGCCAGGTCGCTGCGCCCGCCAACGCCCACTTCAGATGTTTCCACGTTGAGCCCTTTGAACAGCAGGGTGGCATGAGCATCCACATCTCTCAATACAAAAAGTCCGTCGGCGCCGGAGAAAGTACCTTTTGATGTTCCTTTTTCCTGCACACTGATACCTGCAGCCGGCTTGCCGGTTTCGTCCCTTACAAATCCGAATACATCGATTTCAGACGAAATGGTAGTGTCTTTCACCACTACTGTTTTTGCTACAATGGCATAGGTCAGGGGCTGATTACGGAAGATGATCTTCAGTACTTCCTGCAGTGATGCATTCCGTACCTCCAGCGATACCGGTGTTGCCTTACCCAGCATGGCATCATTGTAAAAGAACTGGTACCCGCTCTGCTTTTTCAGCTCCGGCAGGATTTTAGACAAAGGCATTTGCCTGGCCGACAAACTGATCGTTTGGGCCTGCGCTACCTTCCCGGCAAACAGGAATGCTGACAACAACACCAGCGTTGCCACTTTAACATTGCGCAACATTCTAACGGCCAGCATTGCCGGTTTTCCCGATTGTTGAGGACACGATATCCCCTTAGCAGATGGCTGCATAGTTTTGGTTGGTTTTAGACTTACGATGATTATATTTTTGGTCGATTTTTACTGGCGCCTGGCATCAGCGTGACAGCACCGTTAATTTTCTCCCGTCCAGTTTAAAATGAATCCTGCTCATTTCAAGTATAGTTAGCAATTCTGTAAGTGTAACAGTGCGACTGATCCCCCCGGTAAAAGTATCCGTGGGCTTTGGACCGTCGTACACTATTTCTATATCATACCATCGTGCTACGTCGCGCATAACATGGGTAAGGTCTTTGCTTTTGTATTCAAACAACCCGTTCTTCCATGCGATGGTTTCTTCTATATCTGCGCGGCCATCAACGCTTATACCATCGCCGCTTTTTGATAAAATGGCCTGCTGGCCGGGAACAAGCATCTGGCTTACCGAACCATTGGTAACTTTAATGCTGCCTTCCGCCAACGTTACCCGCATATCAGGTTCATCGTTGTAGGCTTTTACATTGAAGTGAGTGCCATATACCTGTACCTGTTTATTGTGGTGCTGCACAATAAATGGCCGGGCTGTATCCCTGGCTATTTCGAACCAGGCCTGCCCTTCCACTTTCACCACACGGTTCTTATCCTGGAAAACAACCGGGTAAGTGATGGATGAACCGGCGTCGAGGATCACCAGTGAGCCATCGGACAGGCGTAGCGGGTATTGCTGCCCCTTCCGTGTTGTAAGTGTATTGTATGCTGTTTGTGCAGCAACGCCTTCACCGGAGTATACTACTGTTCCGTTGGCAGCGGATACCTGTGCATTGCCCTGGACGAGGTGAAGGCCGCTCCCAGCGCTGTCGAGCTGTACTACGCTGCCATCGGCCAATGTAAGCGTAGCCCCCTGTACACCAGGGAGAACATCATTGTGATAGGCCGGGTTGGCAATTTTCGCTACCGGCAACAATTCTTTTCCCTGCTGTTGAAAATAGAACCAGGCGCCCAAAGCGATGAGCAGGCATGCAGCTGCGGCAGCCCACATTTGCCTGATACGGCGTTCGGGCCTGTGATGTATACTGATATAATCCGTTTCCTGCCTGCTTCCGCCGGCCAAAATCCTTTTGAGCGTTTTGGCGCCATCCACCCCGGCAGAAAGATCATAACTTCCTTCATGTTTTTCCCACCATGCTTTCATGTCGGCCGACAACAATTCATCCTTATCCATTACGGCTACCAGCCGCCAGAACTCCTGCAACTCTTCCGGGCTGGCCTGCCCCCCGGCATATTTATTAAATAGTATCTGTAAGCGCTGCGACATGTTATGATAACCGGCTTTAAATATATAGACGCAGGAAAAAAAGGGAGGAGGTATCGGGAAGAAAAAAAAAATTTCTATTTCCTGGTTTCCAGGTAAAAATAAAGCAGCAGTGAGCCTTCCAGTCCTCTTTTGTGGAGAAACTCCCGGATGGCGCTGAGCGCGTTGGACATCGTTTTCTTCACGGTTTGGGTAGAGAGGTTTAATTGCCTGGCAATCTGCTCATGGGTAAGCCCTTGTTCCCTGCTGAGGGTAAATACCAGTTTTCGCTGGGGCGAGAGCTGGCGGATCGCCTCGTGCAACAGTTCCCGGGCTTCGCTGTTCAGCAGCTTATCTGCGGTGTCTTCCACATAAAGCCCTTCCATCTGTTTGGCCACCAGTGCCTGCATTTTCCGTTGGGAAGCGGTATACCTGAAGAAGCTGATGGCTTTATTATAGGCTACTTTAGAGAGAAATGAATCCATATTACGGATTTCCGCAATTAACTCACGGCCTGTCCATAGTTTAGTGAAGATGTCGTACAACAGTTCCTCCGCAATTTCATGCGATTTGGTCATGCGCAGCAGATAGGTATACACCTTTTTCCAGTAGCGGTTATAAAGTTCCGTAAAGGCATGCTCATCTCCTTCCGCGATGCGGTGCAGCAAATCATTTTCGTTATAATCGGAGCCGGAGGACATAGAAGCAGGGGTAAAAGTAAGAAGGGAATGTTATTTATTCCTGATTTTTTTTGAGATGTTTGATTAGTTGGTGTCTATGC
Source organism: Chitinophaga sp. (assembly GCF_035564935.1). GTDB lineage: Bacteria > Bacteroidota > Bacteroidia > Chitinophagales > Chitinophagaceae > Chitinophaga. The sequence continues at coordinate 12,134 of NZ_DATMTE010000981.1, forward strand.
CGCCTTGAAACACAACATCAGTTGTCCAGAGGTAGATGCACTGTATTCAGGTCGCAGCGCCTGCAAGGGTGTG
>NZ_DATMTE010000982.1:0-4357 GCF_035564935.1 Chitinophaga sp.
ATAGAAGATGAAATACTGCAGGATGGATTTCCATATGTAATATAAAATCATCTGCTTCCGCTATTGCTATAGTATTGGCTTCACCAGCGCCACAAATCCACCGCGACGAAGCACCTTAACCTCTACTGTGCTGGATTTATCTACCACTAAATAGGTGGTAGTAAACGTTTTATCATGTTTCCCATCACTGATTAATGTCAGCTTATATTTAATTCCTTCCTGTAGAAAACTAAAGTTTATCTTCTCTTTCTTTTCCTGCATTTCGGCATTAATACCTCCAACAAACCATGCATCATTTTTACGGCGCGCCAGCATTACATCTTTACCGGGGTACCCGGCCAATAACCGGGTATCATCCCATGCAGCCGGGACTTCCCGTATAAATGCCTTAGCGGCATCCTGTAATTGACGATAGCCCTCCGGCCGGTCTGCCAAATGCTGGATACCGGATTCAAACACAACACTCAGTGCCAGTTCATGCCCATACGATGTTATATGCGGGAATTGCGAATTGGTAAAAGTAACCGGTGTATAATCCATTGGCCCCACCACATTACGGGTGAAAGGCAAAATGGTATTGTGTATTGGCATGGCCAATGTAGAGTTAGGATCATAGTTGTACCACTCGGCTCCACGTACAGCTTCATGCGTCATCAGATTCGGATAGGTTCTTGTCCAGCCCCTGGGTACAAGGCAACCGTGGAAATAAACCATTATTTCAAATTCAGCAGCGTCTTTCAATATATCAAGATAGTATTGGATCATCTCCTGCTTCTCACTCTCAAAGAAATCTACTTTTATACCTGCAATACCCAGTTTTTTTAACTTTGTAAATTCTGCTACCCTCTTTTCATGCGTCAGTAGCCTGTCGCGGGGTGTTGCGCTAACATCTGTATGAGGGCCGCCCGAATTGTACCACATTAATGGTTTCACTCCTTTTGAATGAATATATTGAAGTGCGTCTTCCAGGTTACCTCCATTACTCATGGCATCCCATTCCCAGTCGAGCAAGGTATATGGCCAGTTCATTTCTGCTGCAAGGTCTGCAAATTCACAAACAACTTTATAATCCATTGTGCCGTGATTGTTGGACCAATAATTCCAGGAAGCAATTCCAGGTTTAATCCATCCGGTATGCTTTATAACAGACGGCGCTGCAACATCATCCGTTAATGTAGATGCCACCACATCCTCAATTGTGCCTGCAATGATCACGCGCCAGGGCGACTGCCAGGGTAGCCTGATGGTGGGCTGTGCTGCCCCCTGCCCTTTTCCGTCTTTCTGATCCGGAAACGTCAGCTTGTAAACCGATTCATCATTTGTGTTGCTGAGTTTGGTACCACAATAGGTTCCTGTTACATCGGCCTCATGTAACAGGAACCAACAGGAATTATCTTTTAACTTAAAAAGCGCCGGGTAACACCATTGTTTTTTTTGAATACTGCTGTCGCTCATGGAAGTATAAAATTCTTCATTGGGTGCATTCCATTTTTCCATCCACCGGGTTGTTTCTTTAGAAATGGTGTAAGCAGTCAGTTCATCTTTCATCACAAACGTACCCCGCTGCTCCGGAAACTCATAACGGAAGGCAACGCCATCGTTATAAGCTCTGATAACAACGTTCAATTTTGCTTTTGAAGGATTTTCAAAGGAAACGATCACTTCATTTCCCTCATTGGTACAAGCCGATCTTTTACCATGTAATGCAGTATATTGCTCATGAATTAATTTCGGCTTACCTGCGTTGAGAAATTTTAATTCCTTTGAAAATTCCTGGTCGCTACGCGCCAGTCCGATATCAATGCGTGGAATCATCTCCACCATCTTTCCCTGGCTGTTGCAGGATGTTTTGATATACCATCCTCCCATGCCGTTATCCTCTGTTGAAAATAAAGAAACACTTATCCGGTGATCCGGTGACTGAACCGTTACCTTTTGGGCAAACGATGACAATGTGCAAAAAGAAAAAAAGAAAACAGCGCCAATCGAAAATTTCATATTTACCATGTTTGTATTTAATAGTTAGTTACCTCCCGCTCTGATCGCATTCATAGTGCGTTGATCAAGCACTGTATTATTGCGTCTGTCTAACGCACCGCCGGTATCCCAATAAAAGGGTTTCACACCATTTAAAATTGCCTGCCGGGTAACGTAGGTCAGCCAATAATCCACTGCATCATTGTGAGTAGCCAGATCTTTAGGAACATGCTTACTGTTATCACGCCGGTAGGTGCCGTATTCGCCTAATAATACAGGGATCTGTTTATTGGTAAATTTCGTCTTCACCAGGCTGAAGGATTTATCCACATCGCTTTCTTCGCCCCAGGTCGCATTTCGTTCCGGCTCAATGGTAGAATGATGACCGGCGCCCCAGTAGTAGAACATCTTACCCCAGGAGGCATCGCCATCCATCAGTAAACAGAACTGGGAAGGAGAGTAATAGTGTACTTCCACCATCATACGGTCTTTCACTTTATCCGTAGGAAGTGTATTCATCCAGTCATTACTTTTTTCAATATTCGTTGATGGCCCCTGCACCACCAGTACCCGGTAGCTGTTACGGCCGCCGGTAGAGCGAACTGCGTTAACGAAGGTTTGGTGATAACCGGCCAGCACGTCCATCTGTTCCTGGGTTTCCACTGCGGGTTCGTTGGCGCTGGCAAACATCAGGTGCTCATCAAAATCACGCATTTTGGTAGCAATCTGTTCCCAGAATGCTTTCTGTTTTGCGTTGACAGAATCCTGTTTTACTTTGCTGATATTGTTCTCCAGCCAGCCGCCGTCCCAGTGAATATTAAGTAAAACATACATGTCGTTATTCACGCAATATTGTACCACCTGTTTTACGCGGTTAAGCCATTCATCCTGGATCTTGGCGGTAGCTTTGTCCGAATGCAGGTCCCAGGCGCAAGGCAGGCGGATAGCATTAAACCCCTGCTGCTTTACAGCCTTGATATAGCTTTCCGTGATCAAAGGATTACCCCATGAGGTTTCCCCGCCGGTAGCTTCCAGGGTATTTCCAATATTCCAACCCAGTTTGAATTTTGCCGCCAGCTGTACGGCGTTGCTTTCCATGCCGCTGGCATCTGCGGGCGCTGGTGATACGTTATAGCCCGGATACATGCTGCTGCCCTGTTTTATATTCACCCTGCGTACCTGGCTGCTTCCGGCGCTAATGACCAGCACCGCCGAACGGCTCGCGCCCGTTGTGTTGGGCACGGTGCTTACTTTGACAGTCATGTTTCCACCACTGCCGTTTGCCTGGCTTACCTGCAACCAGCCGGAAGCGGGGTTACTGATATTCCAGTCTACATTACTGGCAATGGAAACATCAGCAGCGCCTCCATCGGGCTGGAAAATAATTTCTGCTGAAGAAACAGACAACTCCGGTGTAACAGTGCTCTTTTTACTGCAATACGCGGCCGTTATGGCAAAAAATAGAAGGCCAACAATCGCATACCTCCTGCTGATTTTCACGTTCATATAATCGGTTAAAAGTTATTGATGCTATTTAATCTTCACCACCCTGATGTTATCAACAGCAGCCTGTAAACCGGAAGCGGAAGGCGAACCGGAAAAGTTTTTGGTCTGGATATTTACCGCACCGGTGGCTGTGGCGCCCAGTAAAGTGGTCAGGTTTGAAGCTGCCGTACCTTTACCATCATTGGTCCTGAACAATGATAAAGGAATCGTTACAGTACGCCAGCCTTTTGTGGTATAGGGAGAAACAGTGCCATTGGCGCCTTGCCAGGGCTCATACCTGGCCAGGTAATCAAAAGAGTAACCTTTTATCACATAAATAGAAGTGCCGGTCCATGCAGCGGGGACATTGATCTCAAACTTAAAAGCATAATCATCAATGGCAACACCTAAACTATCAGTGGGTATCCACTGCACATCGTTGGTATTTATACTTCGTCCTCCATCCCACCAGGTGCCATCACCGGCTGGTAATATATTATTTTTCAACACCGCGTAGTAGCCCCTGTTGCCGGGGAATGCTGTGCTGCTGTTATCGGTGCTGCTACCCCAGCTAAAAGTATTGATATTATCAAAATTACAGAGCACCCCTGTTTTGTCGTCATTCACATTATAGGGAGTAGTAGCCGTACCGGATTTGGTAGTGATCACTACCGGTCCGCTTTTGCTAAGCTTTGGCAACACAAATCCAACAGAAGTCCCATCGCTGGATTCTGCAAATTTGGTAATCGCTGTACCGGCAAAAGTGAAGTCCTTTATAAAAAATAAATTCAGCCCGGAGATATACACGGAGTCCCCTTCATTGGCATTTTCATTGGAAACAGCGGTGATGGATGGCGGTGGCGCAGCAATGCTGAATGTAAAAGTAGTGGCCCCC
>NZ_DATMTE010000983.1:0-3013 GCF_035564935.1 Chitinophaga sp.
GTTACTTTCCGCATACTTCGCGGATGCTTCGGACTCGTCTATGAGTCGTATTTCCTATACAGTCACCATACAGTCACCATACACTCCCCATATAGTCACCATACACTCCCCATACACTCCCCATACACTGTGCATACTCTCACATTGAATGTCTCGTCCTTGTCCCGTCCTAAAATAGCTATACAGGTTAAGAAATGATCCTGAAATTGTTTTACAGTTTGTCATGTAAATCCTGATTTTACTTTACACTGTCATATGGCAGAGCTGGTTGCCTGATGTTTATAATTCTTCCATCTTTTTTTAAGCTGCCAGTTGGGTTATGTGCCTGCAAAGGAGGTGTCTCGTCCTGCCATAGCTATACGTCTGAATGCTTTCGTTAAGCGGTCTTGTCCCGGTAAAGGCCCTTTTTTCACTCATCACTTTCCGCTTTGCAGACTGTAGCAATAAGTTTATTTTGCCGGGATTGCTTATCAATATCAACTGCTATGAGAAAACTAATACTATCACTATCCTTGTTCGTTACCCTTCATGCCTATGCACAAGATGCACTGAAGTACCAAACTCCTCCAAAAAGTATCCTGGAACTGGCTATGGCAGCGCCTTCGCCGTCAACGGACTTTAACAGCAAGGGAGATGTAATGCTGATCATGGAGCGAACCAGTTACCCTACCATTGAAGAACTATCACAGCCGGAATACCGGCTGGCGGGAGCGCGTATCAACCCGGCCAACTTTGGTCCGAGCCGTGCAGCTTACGTTACAGCTATTCGCATCAAAAACATCAAAACCAACAACGAATACGCAGTTACCGGATTGCCTGCCAATGCCCGTATCGGCAACATCAGCTGGTCGCCTTCACAAAAAAGCATTGCTTTCACCATTACGGATAACAGCCGCATTACTTTGTGGAAAGCCGATATCGCTACCGGCGCGGCCACGCAGCAAAGCGCCCGCGCGCTGAATGATATTGCAGGTCCTGCGTTTACCTGGATCGATGATAGCCGCATCCTGGTATTGGCAGTACCGGCTTCCATTGGCAAAGCACCGGAAAAACCATTGGCGCCGGAAGGGCCTACGGTGCAGCAAACTTCCGGTAAAGCCGCTCCGGCAGCCACTTACCAGGACATGCTGAAAAACCCTTACGATGAACAGTTGTTTGATTACTATTTTCAATCCGAACCCGTAATCATCGGCGCCGGAGGTGAACAGGTGATCGGTAAACGCGCTGTTTATGTAACGGCCTCCCCATCGCCCGACAATCAGTACCTGCTGATGGAAAGCCTGCACCGACCATATTCTTACCTGGTAGGATCGGGTCGTTTCCCAAAGGAAGTGGAAATATGGAAAATGAATGGGGAACTGGTAAAGAAACTGGCCAGCAACCCGCTGGATGAAGTGCGCCCGAAAGGGTTTGACGCCACCAGCAATTATCCCCGTTACTTTTCCTGGCGCAATGATGCGCCGGCTACTATCTGGTGGGTACAGGCCCTCGACGGCGGCGATCCCAAAAAGGAAGTACCTTTCCGCGATGTGGTGAATACCCTGCCAGCTCCTTTCTCCGCTGCACCCGGGGAACTGGTGAAAACCGTGAACCGTTTTGCCGGTATCCGCTGGGGCAATGATCAACTGGCACTGGTATACGATGCCAACAGCACCCAACAAAAAATACGAGTGAGCCGTATTAGCCCGGCCAATCCTTCACAGGCGCCGGTTACGCTGATAACCCGCTCGGAAAATGACCGCTACAACGATCCCGGAACTCCTGTAACCATAAAGAACCAGTACAACAGGGCGGTATTATACGTGTCGCCTTCACAGGAATTACTGATGACGGCGCCCGGCGCTTCTCCTGAAGGAGACCGCCCGTTCCTGTCTTCCTTCAGTTTAAATAACGGTAAACAGAAGATCCTGTGGCGCTCTGCAGCGCCTTATTATGAGCAGGTAGCCGATGTGATAGATCCTGCCAAACTTGTAGTGGTAATTGCACGTGAATCGGTATCATCTCCCGTAAACTATTACCTGCAAAATCTTAAAAAGAAATCCTCTGTGGCGCTTACCGCATTTCCTCACCCGCAGCCGCAACTGAAGGGAGTGCAAAAGCAACTGCTGAAATACAAACGGACAGATGGGGTAGACCTCACCGCCATGCTATACCTGCCGGAAGGATATGATCCTGCTAAAGACGGCCGCCTGCCGGTACTCATGTGGGCATACCCCCGCGAATACAAATCTGCGAGCGATGCTGCACAGGTGCGTGGTTCCGCTTACCGGTTCACCCGCGTAAACTATGGCTCGCCCATCTTTTGGGTAACCCGCGGCTTTGCCGTGATGGATGCTACCGAAATGCCCATTGTAGGTGAAGGTGATAAAGAACCCAATGATACTTTCATTGACCAGCTGGTAATGAATGCGGAAGCGGCGGTGAACAAGATCACGGAAATGGGGATTGGCGATAAAGACCGTATTGCCGTAGGCGGACATTCTTATGGCGCGTTTATGACGGCTAACCTGCTGGCGCATACCAACCTGTTTAAAGCCGGTATCTCCCGCAGCGGCGCTTATAACCGCACTTTAACTCCTTTCGGTTTCCAGAACGAACAACGCACCTACTGGCAGGCGCCGGAAGTGTACTATAAAATGTCGCCCTTCTCTTACGCCGATAAGCTGAAAACGCCTATTCTCCTGATCCATGGGGAAGCCGATAATAACTCCGGCACATTCCCGGTGCAAAGCGAAAGATTGTACAATGCCCTTAAAGGAAACGGCGGTACGGCACGCCTGGTATTCCTGCCGCAGGAAAGCCATGGCTATGCTGCTAAAGAAAGCATTTTGCATATGTTATGGGAAATGGACGAATGGCTGATGAAATATGTGAAGCAATAATAAGTGCTGTGATTTGTGTGATGAGCCAGCCCGGATCATCACACAAATTATCGTTATAAGTAAAAAGTACCATTAAACCCCCTAATACCACAACCCCCTTTCTTTCTTCCTTTGTACCTTTGTCGCATCAT
>NZ_DATMTE010000984.1:0-2748 GCF_035564935.1 Chitinophaga sp.
CGTCATGACAAAAATCCGCACCGCGTGCTTATTCCTCTTGCTCCCTTTATGCGCAGCAGCACAAAAAAAGAAAAACAGCCCGGCCGGCAGCCAGGATGTTATCAAGGTACCACTCCGGGCCGAACATTGGTCTTTCCAACCCGGCACTGTGGAGTTCACTACCTATAAATCGGTGCCGGCCATGAAGCTGCTGAATAAGAGCGATACCGTTGTGTCGAAACAGCTGGATTTTACAAACGGCACCATCGAATACGATATGCTGTCCTCCTCGCCGTTCTCTTCGTTCTACTTCAGGCGCGCCAGCCGTAAAGAAAACGAATGCTTTTATTTCCGCACTTTCGTTTCGGGAACCGACAATGCGGTGCAATATGCACCCACCCTTGATGGGATTAATATGTGGGATATGCTGCCACAGTACCAAACCGCCGCATGGATCAATAAAGACGACTGGAACCATGTAAAGCTGGTGATTTCCGGCAGGCAGATGCGCGTATATGTAAACGATACCTCAAAGCCCGCGCTGGAAGTGCCTTACCTGGAAGGCAATACCTGGCATGGCGGTATCGCATTCGACGGGCAAACCATTATTGCCAACGTAGTGGTGAAACCGGACCAAACGGAAGGGCTCCCTCCGGGCGCAGGAACCGACATCACCAACAACAATCCCTCTTACCTGCGGACCTGGCAAATCACCCAGCCAATGATCACTCCCGAAAAAGTGGATTTCAGTAAAGCCTGGATACCAGGTAAGGATGCCCCCTGGGAAACCATCCGGGCCGAAAGAACAGGACTGATCAATGTAACCCGGAAGTTTGGCAGCGCAGAAAACCGCGCCCGGCGCATTGTGTGGCTGAAAACAAATATCCGTTCCACCGTGGCGCAAACACGGCATATGCACCTCGGCTTCAGCGATGAAGTATGGGTATTTGTAAACGATAAACCGGTGTATATCGATAAAAACCTTTACGGCTACCCCATCCTCAAACAACCGGATGGCCGCTGTTCCATTGAAAACGCCTCCTTTGCACTCCCGCTGGTAGCCGGCAGCAACGAAGTACTGATTGGCCTGGCCAACGATTTCTACGGCTGGGGAATCATGGCCAAACTGGATAAATTCGAAAATGTCATTTTTGATAAATAACCCTCCTTCCGCCAGGCGGCCCCCGTGAGGGCTGCCTGGACAGGCAGGGATTACTGCATTACCATCTTCTCCCAAAAAATAACCGCCTTTTAAAAATATCATACAGAAATAAGTACCTGGATAGCGGAAGTTTATTTTGTTTCCAATAACTTTAGGTACCATGAAACAAACATTGGCAGATACCGAGCTGACCGGGCCGGTAAAGCAAATGAAATACGCTACCACAGACCCCGATGGCAAATACTACGGGTATGAGCTTTCTTTTTTTGATGAAAAAGGCCTGTTGCTCAAATGGGAAGATTATACCGCAGGTCATCAACTGGACAAAACCCTGTTGTATACTTTTGACGATAAGGGAAACCTGGTGGAAAAAACACTGACCTCCGCCACCAAAGGACCTATCTACAAAAACAGTTATTTCGAAAACGGGGAGCTGAAAGATTGTACAGAATATTATGGGGAAGACACCCTTTATACCCTGTACGATGAATCCGGCAACGTACTGCAACAAATGGAAAACAATGATCCCACTCCCGTAGAAGAAGATCCTTACAACGAGCAATGGGAAACCAATACCCATACCGATACCGACGGCTGCCGGATAGAGATCAGCCGCTACTATTCTTTCGGCGCATTACAGGAAATCACCAGGAGCAGGTACAACCACCGTGAGCAATTACTGGAGGAATATAAGTTCAGGGACACCGCCGGTTTAGATGATAATAATCCCACGGAAACTACTATCTGCCAGTATAATGAACAGGGACACCTGATCACAAAAATATCCGACAGGACCACTACCACTGATACCGTAGAAAGAACGGTATACCGGTATGAATTTACCTATGATCTCTACCACAACTGGATAGAAAAAGTAGAGATCATGAACAATAAGGTAACGGGTTATCAAGACAAAGTCCGCTTTATCCGCCGGAGAGAAATCTTATATGCCCCTTAAAATCTGCACACATGCTATCTAACCGTCACCAGATCTTTATGGAAGTAGCCCACCAGAAAAGCTTTTCAAAAGCCAGCCAGGCCCTATTCATTTCCCAACCGGCCGTGAGCACCCATATCAAAGGACTGGAAGAACAGTATAAAACCAAGTTATTTGAAAGAAAAGGATTACAGATAGAACTGACCGAAGCCGGGCAGCTGCTGTACAACCGTTTGCTTACCGTACGGCATATTCAACAGGAAACGGAATTTGATATTTCGGTGATCCACGACAAACAGCAGGCTACCGGCATGCTCAACCTGGGCGCCAGTACCACTGCCGCCCTTTACATATTACCCAAAGTGATGTCGGCCTTTCACCGGGAATACCCCCTGGTGGATATTTCCCTGCTCAACAGGAACAGTGAGATAGTATTGCAGGCGCTGCTCGACAAAGAAATTAATATCGGCGTTACCGAAGAAAAAGGACAGCTGAGCAATATCACCTACCAGCCTTTCCTGAAAGACCAGATCGTAGCCGTGTGCAGCCGTGATAACCTGCTGGCCCGCAAAAAGAATTACCCGCTGAAAGATATCCTGCAAATGCCTGTAGCCATCAGGGAACGCGGCAGCGGCACCCTGGAAGCACTCAAAAAAGGGCTTCAGAAAAG
>NZ_DATMTE010000985.1:0-5338 GCF_035564935.1 Chitinophaga sp.
ATCGTCAGATATATCTCCCAGGTGAATCACATACTTAATGTTCTCCTTTACCGCATTCTTTACCACCCATTCCGTTTGTGCAGTAAACATTTCCTTCTTTCCGCCATTTTTCTCAGAAGTATAATACTGGGTATCAGGAAGTACAACAATTGAAAAACCGTCTTCCTCTTTTTGTACCTGCTCACCGGCAATACTGTGGCCACTTCCGGCCAGCAGTAACAATACACCCAGGCTCCTGTTTAAAACCGTTTTAAATCGTTTCATCATTATCACATATTTGTTTGAAAACTGCTAAAAATAACCCGGGTTCTGGATGATCTTCGGATTTAACCCAACCTCATTTTGCGGGATTGGAAATAACAGCTGATGTTTGTCAATAGCATAAGCATCTGAAGATAGATAAGGAAGTTGCTCCCTGATCTTTACACCAAAAGCGGGGATCACTGTTAAGGCTTTTCCGCTTCTGAGCAGATCGGTCCAGCGATGGTTTTCAAATGCCAGTTCCACTCGGCGTTCGTGAAAAATCGCGTCACGCAATTGCCCCTGATTGGCGTTGGTGTAGTCGGCCAGGCCTGCCCTTCTTCTTACCCTGTTCAGTGGAGTGAGTGCATCTGAAGATTTGCCCTGTTCATTTAAAACCTCTGCAAGTAGCAGCAGAGCATCTGAAAACCGGTATACAGGAAAATCGTCGCCGGAGCCGGTAGGCGCTTCAAGCGGGGCGTGCAGGTATTTTTTGATGTATGGAACACCAATTTTCCCCGCAGCAGGCACGTAGTTGATAATACTTTTTGCAGCTGAATAATTAAAATACTGACTGGCATCATAAGCGCCTTCCGCAACGCCAATGGAGGCATCCAGGCGTTTGTCGCCGGCTTCAAAGTCTTTGATCAGGTCATCGCTGGGCGTATTCCATCCACCTGTGCTGGTATTGTCGATTGAAATACCTGTCAGCACTTTAGTGTTTTTACTTCTTGGTAAAAAATGAAAAGAAAGCACATTGGGAGTGGCGCCTGTTAAAGTACCGCCCAGGAACTGGATCTCAAAAACCGATTCTTTACCATTTTTATTCGACGGCATAAATGCATCCGCATAATCTGCGTTGAGATCATATCCCATGGAGAGCATGCTGTTCAACAGCTTTTCTGCCTCTGCCCATTTCTTCTGCAAGGCATATACTTCAGCCAGTAAAATAGTAGCAGCCCCTTTTGTGGCCTCTCCGGTTTGAGGAAACTTTGCAGGCGGCGCCAGTTCGGCGATGGCGTCCTGTGCATCGGCAACAATCTGCGCATATACTTCTTCTTCTGTGGCCCGGGCTTTAAATGCTTCTTCTGCAGTGGTTACTTCTTTTATGAAGAGGGGAACGCCGCCGTATAAGCGTACCAGTTTAAAATAGTTCAGTGCCCTTAAAAATTTGGCCTGTCCATCAAGATTGGCTTTTACATCATCGCTAAGATCACTGCTTTTTAATCTTTCAATGATGATATTACACCGGGAGATGCCTGTATAGCTGTGTTGCCAGGTTGCCGCAACGTAAGCATTGGTAGAAGTGTTCGTAAAATCTGAAATATTTTCACGTTCTACGATAGAAGTACCCCTGTTACCCGGTATGGCCTGATAAATAGTGTTATCGGAATGCATTTCTGAAGTGAAATAATCATTCACCAGCACATCCCTGAGTGGCGCATAGGCAGCTATCACAGCTGCCCTGAATTGCTGCTCTGTTTTATAGAATACGCCATCTGTGTAAGCATCTTCCGGCGACCGTTCAATAAAATCCTTGGTACACGAAGTTGTTGCTGCACATAAGAGGGCGATAACCAGATATATCTTTTTCATATTTCGTCAGCGTTAGATAATTATTTAAATGTGGTAGAAAAACCGAAAGAAAATGTTCTTGGTATAGGGTAAGCATTTTCGTCTACTCCAACACCTGATGTTGGATCAGCTCCGCCCACATTTATCTCCGGGTTCATACCTGAATATCCTGTAAGTACAAAGGCTTGCTGAATGGAAGCAAAAACCCTCAGGTTCTTTATCATGGCGTTTCTTAATGGCACGGTATAACCTAATGTTATATTTTTGGCAGTCAGGTAAGAGCCGTCTTCTATCCACTGACTGTTTACCTGCCGTCCCATTGCTGTGGTACCGGATTTGGTACGCGGATAAATACCTGAACCGGGATTCTCTTCTGAGCGCCAGCGGTCGGCTGCTGCTGCCAATGGCACCCTTGAGCCATCCATATTGGTTTGATAAGCCCATTTAGCAGCATTGAGGATTTTACCACCAACAGAGAAAGTCATGTCGATTGTCAGGTCAAAGTTCTTATACCTAAAGTTATTGACGATACCACCGGTAAATGTTGGCGTAGGATCGCCAATAAAAGTACGGTCGTTCACATCGTCAATTACGCCGTCGCCATTGATATCTTTCACCTTAATTGTTCCGATATCGGAGTTGCCATTGGGCTTGGCGGTGGTACTTAAATACTTGGGAGAGTTGGCCAGGTCGGCAGCATCTTTATATAATCCTTCAAAAACAAAACCATAGAACTCACCAAGATGATGCCCCACCTGCTGCCGGTAATAATCTGAACTCACTGTTACGTTTCTCCTGATATAACCGGGGTCTACGAGATTGGTGATCAGGTTTCGGTCGAAAGACAATGCCAGGTTAGTGTTCCATTGCAGTGCACCTGTCAGGTTTTTTGAGCTTACAGAAAATTCATGTCCCCACATTTTAAGTTCGCCCACATTGTAAATGATCTGGCTAAACCCGGATGAAGTAGGTATGGACCGCTGTTGAATAAGCCCGTCGGTTAGCTTATGGTAGTAGTCGTAAGTAAAGCTAAGGCGGTTGTCGAACAAGCCAAGCTCCAGGCCAATATCAAACTGCTTGTTACGTTCCCATCTCAGGTCTTTATTGGGAAGTCGGTTGATAGTTTGTCCCTGGGTAACTGTGTTATTAAAGTTGTAGTAATAAGTGCCTATAGTGGCCTGCGGATCATAGTTACCGGCAAAAAAGTTATTACCTGTAATCCCGTAGCTGGAGCGGAGCTTCAGGAAGCTAACAGGTTTTATGTTCTTCATAAATGATTCGTCGCTGATGATCCAGCCTGCAGACACCGACGGGAAGCTACCCCACTGCGTATTCATTCCGAATTTTGAAGAACCGTCGCGTCTGAGCGCAGCCGACAAAAGATATCTTCCTTTATAATTATAGTTCAGTCGTCCTATGGTAGATAACAATGAATAAGATCCTGCACCACTGCCTCCTGTAACACTGGTAGCGGCACTGAGGTATTCAATATCATCACTGGTAAAACCAAGGCCGGTGAGTGTGTTGCTGTAAGTGCTGAACTCCTGGGCGGAGTAGCCCACCAATGCTTCTATGTTATGATCTTTTGAGAAGGTTTTATTGTATACCAGGTTTCCTTCCGCCGTCCAGGAACCGTTATCAACAGCTGAACTGGCGCCTATGGTTTGTCCCTGTGTGCCTGTAACCAGGCCCGACTGGAAATATTTACGGGTTTCGGCGCCCTTGTCTGCTGCGAGGTTTGCCTTAACGCTTAAGCCTGGCAGAAATTCGTAGTTCAGGTAAATGTTACCGAGTATACGGGTGGTTTTATAGTCGTCGTTGGTTAGTTCATAAGTAGCCAGCGGGTTGATATAAGCCACCATGCCCGGAGATGCAACGTTGCGGACATACGTTCCATCCGGGTTGTAAGGACTTACCAGCGGACTGGCTTCGAAGAATCTTTCAAAGTATCCTCCTACACCATCGCTATTCAACCTGTTATTATGATCCATCCTGTAGCTCGGCGCCAGGTTAAAACCTACTTTGAGTTTATTGTTTGCAGTGGTAAAGTCCTGGTTAAAGCGCATTGAGTACAGCTTCGTTCCGGTGTTAATTAACACACCCTGTTGTTCCTGGTAGCCGGCAACTACCGTAGAAGAAGAATGTTCGCGGGCCGACTGCACGGTGAGGTCATAGCTTTGAATAGGGGCTGTTCTGGTTAGCAGTTTAAACCAGTTGGTTCCTTCTCCATACTGTTCGGGGTTATCATAGGCTGCATGATAGTCTGCAGAAACTGAATAGCCGGGTTCATATTTAAGTCCGTCTTCCGCACGTTCTTTCATAAATGTGGCAAACTCCCTGGCATTCATCATTCGCGGCAGTTTACCTGTAGGGATCTTTTGTAAACCGTAGTAACTGGAAAATTCAATTTTTGCATCTCCTGGTTTTGCATGTTTGGTAGTAATAAGCACTACGCCGTTTGCAGCTCTTGATCCGTATAAGGCGGTAGCGGATGCATCTTTAAGAAAACTATAGCTTTCTATTTCTGCAGGGTTAATGTTATTGATACTTCCTGTGATGGGGTTACCATCAATTACAAAAAGCGGTTGGTTACTGGAATAAAAAGAGGCGGCGCCACGGATAATAAATCCCATACCACGCCCCGGCTGGCCGCTGGTTTGAGATACCTGAACACCTGCTACTTTTCCCTGCAGCTGCTGGGCAAACTGTGTTACCGGCATATCCTGCATTCCCGATGCGTCTACAGTAGCAATAGAACCGGTTATCTCACGGCTTTTCTGTTTTCCATAGCTAACTACTACTTCTGAGAGTTTGTTATCCGCCAGCTCCATAGTGAAATCAAGCGTTGTGGTTTTACCTTCTTTAATAACCGTGTTCGTTGATTTCCGGGATCTGAAAGAAATATAGGATACTTCAACAGTATAAGTGCCTGGCTGAAGTTTCAAGGTATAATTACCATTTGCATCGCTTTGTGCCACCTGGCCGGTTTCCGGTATCCGGAGTGTTGCGCCTGGCAAGGGAGCGCCTTTCTCGTCTATCACGCGTCCGGATAATTTACCCGGTTCCTGTGGAACAGGTTTAGCGTCAATTACAACATATCCTTCCACTATTTTATAGTCGAGGTTCGTTGATTCCAACACTTTTTCGATCAGGTTCTTTACTGTTGATTCATCGGAATCAATGCTGATCTGTTGTTTCAGTCCTGTCATCAGCTTTTCCGGTAGCACGAACCTGATACCGCTCTTTGCCTGGATAGCGAGCAGGCTCTCCTTTACGCTGGCATGATCCAGCTTAACAGCGATCACTTTGTCCAGATGCTGGCCCCGGGCATTTCCGGCGAAAAGCACTCCAATAAAAGTAAGTTGTGCAATTAAAAGTATACATGAACATCTCATCATAAACTTAATTGTGGGATGTAATCCTTTTTGCATTAATTCTTATATTAATAGTTGGCCCGGGGTCAGCCGGAATTATTGTTACTTTAATCCTTTATTCTTTTGCCTTTGACGGACCTACGTTTTTT
>NZ_DATMTE010000986.1:0-4425 GCF_035564935.1 Chitinophaga sp.
AGATGTCTTCCACCTCGAATGCAATATGATGCATTCCTTCTCCCTTCTTTTCCAGGAACTTTGCAATAGCACTGTCGGGACCGGTGGCTTCCAGCAATTCTATCTTAGTTTCACCCTGCCGGAAGAAAGCGGTCTGTACCTGTTCACTATCTACCTCCTCCTGCTTATAACAAGCCGTGTTCAACAGCTTCTCAAACAGTGGAATGGATACAGATAATTCTTTAACGGCAATGCCTATATGTTCTACCCTGAGCATGTTTGTTATGGTTTATAGATGCGCGGAACCCGGTATCTGTACCGCCTTTCCGGAATATGCTTAACCCGGTAAAAATAGAACTTATGTTGTAATTTTGTTAGGCCCGGACTTCAATAAAAAGAAAGATATTATGCTGCAGCTGCCCGTTTACCTTGATAACAATGCCACTACACCCTGCGATCCCAGGGTGGTAGCTGTTATGTTGCCCTATTTCACTGAGATGTTTGGCAACGCCGCCAGCCGGAGCCATCCGCTGGGATGGGCGGCAGAAGAAGCGGTAGACAACGCCCGGGAACAGGTGGCCAGACTGATTGGCGCTGAACCTAAAGAAATTATTTTTACCTCCGGCGCCACAGAAGCCGTTAACCTGGCCATCAAGGGAGTGTATGAAATGTATGCTGGCAAAGGCAATCATATCATCACTGCCGTTACCGAACATAAAGCGGTAGTGGATACCTGCAGGCACCTGGAAAAACTGGGCGCACTGGTTACCTGGCTCCCGGTGGATCATGAAGGGCTTATTGACCTTCAGCAACTGGAAGCTGCCATCACACCCCAAACCATCCTGATAAGCCTGATGTACGCCAATAACGAAACCGGTGTTATCCACCCTGTACGCGCCATCAGCGATATTGCCCGAAAACACGGTGTGCTGTTCATGACAGACGCCACCCAGGCAACCGGAAAAATCCCGGTAGATGTAAACAACGACGGCATAGACCTGCTCACCCTCAGCGCCCATAAAATGTATGGCCCTAAAGGAACAGGCGCTTTATATGTTCGCCGGCGCTCGCCCCGGGTAAAGCTCAGCGCGCAAATAGACGGGGGCGGTCATGAAAGAGGCATGCGCTCCGGCACCCTGAATGTACCTGGCATCGTAGGACTAGGGAAGGCCTGTGAGCTGTGCATGGAAGAAATGGAAGCGGATACACAACGCATCCTTCCTATGAAGAACCGGCTGGAAAAGGCCCTGCTGGCAATGGAACAAACCTTTTTAAACGGCGCACTCCACCAGCGCCTGCCACATACCTGTAACCTGTCGTTTAAATACGTGGAAAGCGAAACCCTCATGATGGGCTTTAATAAAAAAATTGCAGTCTCCTCCGGGTCGGCCTGCACCTCCGCATCCATGGAGCCCAGCTATGTACTAAAGGCAATGGGGCTGAGCGACGATCTGGCCCATGCCTCGCTCCGCTTTGGCCTCGGGCGGTTCACTACGGATGAACAAATCGATTTTGCCATCCAAACCATTACCGATGCAGTTAACCAGCTGAGAAAAGTAAGTCCCATCTGGGAAATGTACAAGGACGGAATACTTTAAGTCCACCTTTACCCCGTATCCACACAAAGGATGCGGGCGCGCCGGCGCCTCCGTACAATAGGCGGGAAGGTAATAGCGTTTACCCTATATTTGTATCTTTACTAATATCCTAATCCTTACTAACTGTTCATGCTAGCCATCTTTAAGAAAGAGATCAACCAGTTTTTCAGCAGTGTTACCGGCTATGTAGCCATCATACTGTTTTTACTGGCGAATGGATTAATGTTGTTCGTTTTCCCGGAAACCAGCCTGCTGGACACCGGGTATGCCAACCTGGATCCGTTGTTCAACCTGGCGCCGCTTATATACCTGCTGCTTATACCTGCCATTACCATGCGCTGCTTCGCAGATGAATTTAAAACCGGTACCATGGAATTACTGAGCACCAAACCACTCACCGGCTGGCAGATTGTAATGGGTAAATTCTGGGGCAGCCTGCTTATTGTGGCCATCTCCCTGCTTCCAACCATCATTTATTATTTTGCGATAAAACAATTAAGTATAGATAACCAGCAGCTCGATACCGGCGGAATCACCGGCTCTTACACAGGACTGTTGTTACTGGGAGCTACATTCACTGCCACCGGCATCTGGTCGTCGTCCCTGACCAATAATGCCATGATCGCTTTTCTCATCGCATTGTTTACCTGCTTTATACTCTATAACGGCTTCGATGCAGTGAGCAAAATACCTGCCTTTAGCGGCGGCGCCGATTACTATCTGCAGATGGCAGGGATCAAATTCCATTATACTTCTATCAGCCGCGGCGTAATTGATAGCCGCGATATTGTTTATTTTATCAGCATCATAGGTCTGATGCTCTATCTCACTAAATTATCCCTCCAAAGAAAACTCTGGCAAAACGGTTAACAGCCGTTCTTACTAAATAACATGGCTACACGAAAAAAATACATACAACGTGCCATAGCAGTAATACTGGTACTCACAGGCATTAATATAGCGGCAGCTTATTTTCATGGCAGATGGGATCTGACTGCAGAAAAGCGATACACCCTCACTGCCAGCACCCGGCAAATGCTCCGCAGGCTGGACAGCCCCGTGGAAATTGAGGTATTCCTTAAAGGCGATTATCCCGCCAGCTTCCGGCAACTGGCGCAGTCTACCAACGAGCTGCTGGAAGAGTTCAGGGAATATGGCAAACAAAACCTGCGGTTTACCTTTGTGAATCCAGGGCAGGGCCTTTCGGATTCGGCGCGCATGAAATTCCTTGGCGAACTCACCGCCCAGGGCATCATGCCTTTTAATATGAAAGTACAGCAGGAAGCAAACGACGGCTTCGCGGAAAAACTCATCTTTCCCGGCGCACTGGTTCATTATAAGGGCAAAACGTTAGGAATAAACCTGCTGAAAAACCAGGGCGGGCAGGATCCCATGCAAACCATGAACAGCTCGGAAGCCTTGCTGGAATACCAGTTTGCCTATGCTATCCATAAACTGCAGGAAAAAGAAAAACCATTGGTGGGCTACATGCTTGGCCATGGCGAATCGCTTGGAGCCGAAGTATATGATGCGCTCAGCACCCTGCAAACCAGTTACGGACTGGATACTCTCACCCTGCAGGCTGCTTCCTATATTCCCCGCGATTTTGATGTAGTCCTTTTTGCAAAACCCGCAGGCACCTTTTCTGATGCAGATAAGTTCAAGATAGATCAATACGTGATGAATGGGGGAAAAGTACTGTGGTTCATTGATGAATCCAGCGCCAGTATGGACAGTTTGCATGAACATCCGGATTTTTTTGCCATGGACCGGGGACTGAACCTGGAAGACCTCCTGTTCCGTTATGGCGTACGTATTAACCAGGACCTGGTATTAGACCTGCAGAGCGATGTGGTACCGCTGGTAGTGGGAAATGTAGGCAACCGGCCACAGATACAGCCTATGCCGTTTCCTTATTTCCCTATGCTGATGCCAACCAAAGCGCATCCCATAGTAAAAAACCTGGATATGGTTTTGAGCCGTTTCGTAAGCTCCATCGATACCATAAAAAACGACGCCATCCGCAAAACCATATTGCTTACCACTTCAAGGAACAGCCGCACCACGCGGCTGCCGGCGCAGGTAAGCTGGGACATTGTAAAAACGCAGCCCAACCCGCGCGATTACCGCCAACGTAACCTGCCCGCGGCTGTACTGCTGGAAGGGAAATTCACGTCGCTTTTCCGCAACAGGGAGAACCCCGAAGCCGTAAATCAGTTGTTTCACGCATCCGGACAGCCTTTCAGGGAATCTGCCGACACTGTTAACAAAATGATCGTGGTAAGTGATGGTGATGTAATTGCCAATGCAGTATCCCGCAAAGAAGGTCCGCTGCAAATGGGCATCAATGAATTTAACCCGGGCTTTGCCTTTGCCAATAAAGAATTTTTCCTGAACTGCCTGGAATACCTCTGCGGTAACAGCGGTATTATGGAAGCCCGGAACAAAGAGCTAACACTGCGGTTGCTGGATGGAGAGAAGGTGCGGCAGGAAAAAACCAAGTGGCAGGTCATTTGTTTCCTGGTGCCGGTAGGACTGGTTTTGCTATTTGCCATGGTTTTCCAGTTTATACGGCAACGTAAATTTACTGAATAGCCTGAAACGCTGTAAGGCACTGTATTTCAGGGCTTATTGCTGCATCTGCTCAAAGGAAATGATCACCTTAAACCGGGAACCTAGCCACCGTTTTCCTATCTTTGCTGCTCATAAAATGCAATCACATGGGAAAAACAGAGATAACATATCTGGTATTTTTTATTGTGATTATCCTGGCACTGGTATTTGATCTTGGCTTTTTTAGTAAGAAGAATACAAAAACAAGTTTAAAAACAGCGCTCTGGCAAAGCAT
>NZ_DATMTE010000987.1:0-2955 GCF_035564935.1 Chitinophaga sp.
GCTGCTGTTTTTATCCTGATCATTTACCTGAATCAATTCAAAACCCATGTTAGCCTTTCTTAAAAATCATCCTTTTGCGGTAGAGGCGTTCTTTGAAAGTTCGCTGGTGCTCACCTATGCTTTCCCGGTAGCAGTGCTGAAACCATTGCTGCCGCCACAGCTGGCGCCGGATGTATTCCAGGATCAGTGGGCTTTTATAGCCATTGCTATCGTGAAAACCAGGAACCTCCGGCCCAAAGGATTCCCGGCTTTTATGGGCAATGATTTTGTACTAACAGGTTACCGGGTGTTTGTGCGTTATACCAATAGCGAAGGTAAACGGTTAAGAGGTTTGTATATTTTAAGATCAGAAACAGACCGGAAGAAAATGCAATTGCTGGGAAACCTGTTTACCCGTTACCGTTATACTACTACAGATATTACTGTTAGCGGGGAAAAGGATATTATTTCCGTTAGATCGGTGGCTTCCGGACTGGATATTACCGTTGATACCGGAGATATGACAGCTGCATTACCGGCAGGCTCTCCGTTTAATGACTGGAAGGAGGCAAGGCGGTTTGCAGGCCCGTTGCCATTTACATTTACCTGTAACGAACAGTCCAATGAGGTGTTGATCATTGAAGGAGTGAGAGAGAACTGGACACCGGTACCGGTTTCGGTATTGCATAGTGAGGTGGGGTTCCTGCACAATCCTGCATTGCAGGGAGGCCGTTTGGCGAATGCATTTATCATCCGGCAGATCCCTTATTATTGGAAAAAAGGTAAAGTGGATATATGGAGAAGATAAGCAGAACACCGTTTCAGGGTATTGGAAATATTATCCGGTTCAACTGGCATTTTTATGTATTATTTTTACTGCTGTTGGTAGTGGGTTTGCTATTCACACAGTATACATTAACCAGGCTGATGTTATGCGGAGCTGCTATCGCTACTTTGTTGTCGTTGTTGATCTCCTGGTATATTTACGATCGTTCAGATCTGTATACTTTACAGTGGCTGGATGATTTGGAACTCCGGCCACGGCATATTGTAAACATTCATGCGGGATTTGATGAAACCAGTCATCTGCTGGCACATAAATACCCGGAAGCCAGTTTACAGGTATTTGATTTTTATAATCCGGAGATGCATACCGAGGTATCCATTGAACGTGCGCGGAAAAGGTATGCGCCTTATGCTGGTACAAAAGTGATCAGCACCGCCGCTGTACCGCTGGGGCCTGCATCGGTGGATATGGTGTTTCTTTTACTGGCGGCGCATGAAATCAGGGACCCTGTGGAAAGAGCTACTTTTTTTAAAGAACTGCATCGTTGCCTGACGGCGAATGGGAGAATTGTAGTATTGGAGCATTTGAGAGACGTACCTAACTTCATCGCCTATACGATAGGATTCCTGCATTTCTTTTCGGGAGCAACCTGGAGAAAAACATTTGCCAGTGCACAGCTGCAAGTTGAAAATGAGGAGAAGATCACCCCTTTTTTATCGGCATATATATTACAGAAAAATGGAACTGCATCTTAAAATTACCGGTTATATATTGGTGGTATTGTCGCTGGTACATGTTTTCTTTCCCCGTTACTTTAACTGGAAGAAGGAATTTGCCACGATCAGTCTTTTGAGCCGGCAGATCATGTATGTGCATACTTTTTTTATAGGACTGATGGTGCTGCTGATGGGAGTGGCCTGTGTGTATGCCGCAGAAGATATTGTGCATACAAGACTGGGGCACCTGCTTGCGCTGGGGTTCTTTATTTTCTGGCTATGCCGCCTGGCTTTCCAGTTTTTTGTTTATTCCCCGTTGTTATGGAAGGGGAAACGTTTTGAGACAACAGTGCATATTGTGTTTTGTTTTCTCTGGGGATATTTCAGTGTTGTTTTTTTATTGGTATTCGGGGTATAAGTACGGAACTGTTGCAGTTCCGTACTTTATGCGGGTTATTTTGTTGTGGGTATTACTTTTTTGATGGTGCCATCTTCATTGTAATACAGTTTATCCACACAAATGGATCGCAGCCAATCGTGGTGCGATAGTGCACTGTTATGATAAAATGCGTACCATTGTCCTTTGTATTCCACGATGGAGCCGTGATTGGTGAAACTATCCGTAGGATCCATATAAATGCCCCTTGAAGTCCATGGGCCCAGCGGACTTTTACTGGTAGCATACCTCATCTGGTTGTGTTTACCATCTTTATCGTGGTTATCGGAATAGGAAAGATAATAGATACCGTTTCTTTTATGTACCCAGCTGGCTTCGTGGAAATCTTCCAGTCCTTCCATTTTTTGCATGGGGCCATCCAGTTCTGTCATATTATCTTTTAGCTTACCGCCTTTGCAGGTACCGCCACCGCCATAGAACAGGTAGGCCTGTCCGTCGTCGTCAATAAACACCGTTGGGTCAATCATGGATTCCAGTCCTTCTATGTAACCCTGTACCTTAAAATCGCTCGCGGGTTTTTTACTGGTGGCTACACCTATTTTCCAGGTAGCGTTCCATTGATCGCCGGAGCCGGTAGGGTGCGGGAAGTAAAAATAGTAGGTACCGTTTTTATAAGCGCAGTCGGGCGCCCACATAAAGCCGCCTTCCTTTCTTCCCCAGGGCACCTGGCTGGCGCGGAGAATTTCCCCATGGTCCTTCCAGTGTACCATATCATCAGTAGAAAACACGTGGTACTGGTCCATTAAATCGCAGCCCCGGGGCGGGGCTATATCATGCGAAGCATATACATACAAACGGCCGTCTTTCCACACATGTGCGGAGGGGTCTGCGGTATACATGTGCGTGATGAAAGGATTTTGCTGGGCCTGGGTAACTGTGGAGGTAGCTGTGCCTATAAACAGGGCTAGCAGTGCCTTTAGAAATTGATCACATTGCATATTGAAATGATTAAAGGGCTAAAGGTAGGCGGGGCGCCTTAATGGGAGGGCTAATTTTGAGCAAATAGGGCATTAATT
>NZ_DATMTE010000988.1:0-2688 GCF_035564935.1 Chitinophaga sp.
AATCAGCGAAATCATCAAAATCCTGAGTCAGACAAAATCCTAGTCTTTTACTACCAGCCGGAAGCCGTTACCATGAATGTTCACAATTTCGATGTTGGTATCTTCTTTCAGGTATTTGCGTAGTTTGGCGATGTATACGTCCATACTGCGGCCATTGAAGTAGGTATCGCTGCCCCATATTTTCTTCAGTGCCAGTTCACGCGGCAGCAGATCATTTTTATGTTCGCACAACATGTGCAACAGTTCGTTTTCTTTAGGAGATAACGTATGGGTTTCACCGTTATGTGCCAGGGTGCGCAGGCGGGAATTGAAGGTATAGGAGCCGATCACAAACTCGTGCACTTCTTCTTCCTTATTATTCAGTTCCTGGTTGCGTTTCAGGATGGCTTTAATTTTCAGCAGTAGCAATTCGCTGTCGAATGGCTTGGAGATATAATCATCTGCGCCAAGTTTATATCCCTGGATGATGTCTTCCTTCATGGTTTTGGCGGAGAGGAAGAACAGGGGGATATCGGGATCTACGTCCCTGATTTCTTCCGCCAGTTTAAACCCGTCCATATTGGGCATCATAATGTCCAGCAGGCAGATGTCAAATTTTTCGCGGCGGAAGGCTGCCAGGGCCAGGATACCATCGCGGCATAATTCCACATCATAGTCATTCAGCTCCAGGTAATTCTTCAGCACCATGCCCAGGTTGGTATCATCCTCAGCCAGTAATATTTTCGGTTTACGTTCTTCCATAATCATAAAGGGTTGATTATAACAAATATAAAGTTTTCTGCGGCACGAAAGGTCGGTAAAATTTGGGGGCCGGCCCTCAAATGAATTGTTAAACTTGCGGGGCGGGTGGCGGCTTAAGGCTTATTACTTCTTGTTTAGCAGCGAAGTGAAGGGATAGCGGAGGTTGGAATAATTCACCATATCAACCACGATATTCCCTACCGATATAGGGCTTTCAATGCGAAGAGGCACCTTATTAGCGTCGTCGCTTACCCATACCGTCATTTTCTCACCGCCTTCGAAGATGGTTCCTTTGATGAGGAGGGGCTTGAATTTAATGGCCCGGAACTTCCCGAACTTGGTATTTACTTCTTCCTTGCCCATATACCTGATGTAGATATTATATACCTGGTCGTCGAGGAACATAGCAAAGGGTATTTTATCTCCGGCGTTATACTTGTTAAAATCGATGTTACGGGCATAATAGATAGCGCTGATCACGTCCTGCACACAGGGGGGTACGGTAAAGGTGCCGTTTGTACTGATGGCCTGGTGGGCAGCCTGGTTAAACACTACATTATTAAAAATCTTGTACCCGCCTTCGTTCACATTCCTGATAAATTTAAGGGGTTGCAGGGTAGCAGTATCTATGTAGCTTTCGTATTTGTCGCGCACTTTAAAGATCCAATCGTACGCCCGGTAGGTTTTACCATCGCCTGTTACATGATAAACATCGCGGTTGGCAAAGCGTTCCAGCACTACGTTGAAGGTGGCTTCGCCTGCGCCTACATACATTTTACCGAGGTTATAGAATACTTTCAGGGTAATGCTTTCACCGGCATTAAAACTGGTGTTACGGATGGAGCAAAAATCGTTTTGTGCTTCAACGGGTTGAATACAGGAAAGTCCTAAGATGATGAGTAGCAAATACTTCATGTATGGAAGCTATTTTTCCTTAAAAATTTTTACTCCTAACAACAGCACACTTCCCAAAACAGCCGGCAGTACCAGGTTAATCAGCCATATACCTACGGTGGCGGCTACGATGGCCACGGTATTGGAGCTAAGTAACCCAAGAAAAAAGATACTCACCTTTCCGCGAACGCCTAATTCAGCGATGGCGATGGTAGGAACTCCTGCCATTACCAGGTAGATGACACTGTTGAGCAGGAAGGCCTGCCACCATAGAAATTCCATGCCAAGTGCGTCCAACAAAATCAAATACTGTGCCGAGAAGACTACATACCGGAGGGCTGAAAGCAGCAACAGGTAACGTAAATCGCCGGATGAGTACTTAACAATGATCTGCACAAACACCTTCGCTTTTCGAAGGAAAGGTATCTTTTCAAATACAGACAGAATGATTTGTAACCGAAAATATAACAATATCGTCAGGCCACAAATTACTGTACCGGTAATCAGCAGTAATTTCTGCCATAAAGAAGGTGTAAGGAAGGCGCTTTCTTTTGCCAGTGCGAAGTTGTTGATATAGTAGAGCAAACCAATTAACCCAAAAATAATAGTGACGATCAGCTGGCTGAAGCTTCCTACAATGGTAGCCGCAATGGCTTTCAGTTTATTATGATTTTTGAGGTAAAGGATACGTCCACCGTACTCGCCTACACGATTTGGGGTATTAATAGACAAGGACACGCCGGAGAGGATGGCGCTAAACGACCTCAGGAAAGAAACTTCCTCCAGCGGCTTCACCAGCTTCTGCCACTTGCGGGCTTCCAGTCCCCAATTGAAGAGCATAAGTACCATAACGAGGAAAATACCCACCCAGCCTCTCTCCTGTAGCGCTCCCCACATATGCCGTACAGATTCCTGCAGGTTATCGCGATGGATGAGTTGCGAATAGATAGAGTATGCCAACCAGGTAAAAAGCCCCGCTCCTAATAAGTAATTGAGAATTATTTTGGTACTTTTGTTCAGACAGTCAAATTTTGGCAAAAATAAACTCCTGTT
>NZ_DATMTE010000989.1:0-2273 GCF_035564935.1 Chitinophaga sp.
ATCTGAAACCACTTTCAGATAATCGTCCTCTTCTTAAAATGTATCAATGCAATAACATGAAATACTTTCCAATATATTTTCTCTTTATGGCCGCTTTTGTTACAGGATGCACCAAAAGTGAACTGCTGCGTTACACAAACGAAAATAATGTATACTTTTCCTATACCAGGTCAGGTGCCAACTACGATACCATCTATATTAACTTTGCTTTCAGGGGAAACAAAACCGAAGACAGCACAGGGTTTTATGTGAACCTGATGGGAAAGGTAACAGCAGATACCAGGTTGTTTAATATGACGGCGGATGAAGCTATTACCACCGCCGTGGCAAATAAACATTATCGTTTGCCCGTTACCGATAGCCTGCGTATACCTTCCAATGCCAACCGGCAACTGGTGCCTGTAAAAATACTCCGGCCTGCCGACCTGCGTGAAAAAACCGTTTCACTTTTTCTGAAACTTAATCCCAATAATAATTTCCAGACAAACATGACTGTATACAACTATGCTGCGGCAAATATAATATCAGCCACCAGACTGGAAATCATCGTAGCAGATATCCTGCCCAAACCGGATCTGTGGGATAACAACAGCGATGCACTTGGCACCTACTCGCGTAAAAAACTGGAACTGCTCATTGCTAATCAAACGCTCGTGCTAATGCGGTTTTACTCCGGTACGCTGTACTCCGCTACACAGCTCACCAACTATGCACGCCAGTTCCAGGCCTATCTTACCAACCAGAAGAATGAAGGTAAACTGATCACTGAAGAAGATGGGACCGAAATGAAAATGGGGCCTGCTGTTCAATAACATTCTTTCATCTTATTATCAACGCACATGAACACTTATCATTATAAGCCAATACTCCTTTTTTTCATTTTTGCATGTCTGCTTACAGCATGTATGAAAGACAAAGGCAACTACAACTACACACCTATCAACCGCGTCTCCATACAGGGAGTAGATTCCGCCTACTTACTGGATTACGGCACACGTGTGCAAATTAAACCCGTGCTGAAATTTTCAGATGATGTGCATGAAGATACCGCTAACTATACCTATAACTGGGTAGCCGATCACCTGGTGGGATACACGATGGCCCCTACCATCATTTCCACAGCAAAGAACCTGGATACCATCATTACGCTTGACTATGGTCTTTATGCCATGTACTACCGTGTTACCGATAAAAGGACCGGTGTATTCACCGACACTTACTTTACCCTGAACGTAGGTGCGCCCTCCTATGAAGGATGGATGATACTGTGCGACCTTGAAAACGGTAACAGCCGCCTGGATATGATTTCGCACAGGGGTAACAGTGATACGTTGTACCCGGATATCCTTAAACAAGTACGTTCTGCCTATAAAACAACCGGCACACCTTCATTTATAGCCACCCAGTTCTCAATGGTGGGAGGCCCCACCAATGGCTCCCTCGGTATATTTGTGGCTACAAGTAAAAATGCAGTGTTACTGGGGCTGGACTCACTGGACTATGTACCGGCTTATGACCTGAAAAATTTTATGGCGGTATCGGAGCCTGTCACCGACTGGACCGGGGCAGATATCAATCTCCGCATGTATGGAGGTTTGCTTTACGTTAATAAAAACATCTATTCCATGGGATTCAGTTCCATTACCAATCCCATCAACACTCAGGACGGTGGTACTGCATTGTTCAATGCATCGCGCTGGGTAGGACAAAATTCTTCTTCAGGAGCCACTATCATCTTCAATGACGACAACAAAACCTTCCTGCGTTATCCGGGTTCAGGTACCACCTGTCTTACCCTGCCCAATGGCGACCTTTTTAATTTCAGTACAGGCATGGACCTTCTTTATGCCACCTTTGTTCCTTTCAACAGCGGGGAAGTATTTGCAGTATTAGAAAACAAGGCTACCGGCAAGCGTTTCCTGGCACGCTTCACTGTGGCAGGTAAACAGAATTATTTTGCAGAGATCACAGGCGATAATATTGCGGACGCAGAAACATTTGCAGTAAGCCCCGAGCTTGGTTATTTGTTCTATAACGCAGGTGGAAAAGTGTACGAATATGATCACGCCTCCAGGCGCAGCATTCTTATGCATGACTATGGCAGCAGGAAAATTTCACTCCTGAAATTCCAGCCGTTTGCCTCTACCTATGCGGCCGCTTCCAATGCCGTTTACTATACCACTCTCAGCAAAAAATTACTGGTAGGCACTTATATCCAGGGGCAACCGGAAAACTCCGGTATACTCGATATATATACCGTCCCCGACATCAAT
>NZ_DATMTE010000990.1:0-4230 GCF_035564935.1 Chitinophaga sp.
GTATATCCGCTCATATCTTCCTTCATATTCACCAGGTTTTTTAAATAAAATCAATGATTACTTTGATTTTTATTGCGCGTTTTGTTGCTTTTAGCTTTTTTAAAAGATAATTACGGAAGATAAAAGCAGGTATATCCGCTCATATCTTCCTTCATATTCACCGGGTTTTTAAAATAAAATCAAGTAATCATTATAATCATCTTAATCAGTGTTCCAAGACAAAATCCGCATCGCCGAAGGCGATAGCCAAAAAACAAAATCAAATTAATCAGTATAATCAGCGTAATCCTGAGTCAGACAAATTTCGCATCGCCGAAGGCGATTTTTCGCGTATCTTCAAGCCAAAATCTACTTTTTTGCGTCACTATATCCTTGTCCTCCTTACCTTTTTTTACTGCGTCACAGCCATCGCCCAGCGTAAATGCGGCACCGCCGAAGCATTGCAGCAGCGGGTAAAAGAAATTCCTTCCCTTCAGAAAATTGTAGCAGATAATGAAGCCCGGATGATGCTGGGCCAGCAACGGCAGCAGCTCCGCGCCCGCGTGGAAGCCATCCCGCAAACAGTAACTATTCCCGTGGTGGTACATATTGTGCTGGATAACCCTGCGCTGGTAACAGATGCGCAGGTGGCCTCACAGATCGATGCGCTGAACCGCGACTACAACGCCGCCAATACCGATATTTCCCAGGTACCTGCAGTATGGCAGTCGCTCATAGGTAACAGCCGTATTAACTTTTGCCTGGCACAGAGAACACCCGGCGATGAGCCCACCAGTGGTATTGTAAGGGTACAAACCGCTGCCGGCCAAAGCTTTTCTATCAGCAACGCCGCCGCCGATGCCAAGTACAACAACACCGGCGGCTCCAATGCCTGGGATCACAGCAAATACCTGAATATCTGGGTAACCCGTCTTTCCGGCAATTATCTCGGTGTGGCCGCTCCGCCCGGCACCGGTTATCCTGCCGAACAGGAAGGCGTAGTAGTGCAATACACCGCTTTTGGCACCACCGGCAGCGTGGGCAGTACCTATAACCTCGGTAGAACCGCTACCCACGAAATAGGACATTACTTCGGCTTAAAACATATCTGGGGAGATGACAACGGAACATGTGATGTTGATGACGGTATCACCGATACGCCCCTGCAGGGAGATAATACCTATGGATGCCCCGCTTTTCCCCGGCTCGATAACTGCACCCGTACCGCACCAGGTATCATGTTCATGAACTACATGGATTATACCGACGATGCGTGCATGCATCTTTTCACAGCCGGACAGGTAGATCGTATGCGCTATGTACTGGAAAATATTACCGCCAGCCTGATCACCTCCAACGGCTGCATCCCCCCTTCCATGGCAGATAACGATGCCTCCCTGCTAAGCATTAATGCGCCCGATGGCAAAATCTGCGATAACAGTATTACGCCGGTGGTTACCCTCCGTAACCGCGGCAGCAACCCGCTTACCACTGTAAAGATCTGGTACCAGGTGAACGGCGGCGCCCTTACAGCGTACGACTGGACAGGTTCCCTGGCCAGTTTACAGCAATCTACCGTTACCCTGCCCTCCTCCAATGTGGCAATCGGGAACTATAACCTGAAAGCATATACGCAATTGCCCAACGGCCAGCCTGATGGCAATGTTACCAACGACACCGCGGATATCCGTTTCCGTTATGATGCGGAAGCCACCCTTCCCTTTGAAGAAGGCTTTGAAAACGACAGCTTCCCGCCCCCGGGTTGGGATCTTTATAACCCCGACCACAGCTTCACCTGGGAGCGTATCCGTAATGTAGGCAGGAACAGCAGCGCCTCCGCCCTTATACGCAACCTTGGGTATAATACCAACGATCAGACGGATGATCTCATCACCCCGGTAATTGACCCGCAGGGCGCCGACTCCGTTTTCCTCTTCTTTGATGTAGCCGCCGCCGTGTTTACCGACCCCGCCAGCAGCGGAAACGCATGGGATACCTTAAAAGTGCTTGTTACCAGTGATTGCCGGGAAACCGGCCAGGTGCTCTACACCAAATGGGGACCGAACCTGATCACACGCTCCACTGCAATACAAACAGAGTTCACTCCCACCGCCACAGAGTGGCGTCGGGATTCTGTGGATCTGACTGCTGTTAGCCATAAAGGAAAGTTCCAGGTAGCCTTCAGAAACATCTCAAATTCAGAGAATAACATTTATATTGATAATATCAATATCGTTACCCGGCAGGTAAATCAAACACTCCGTGAAAAAGGCGTATTAGTGAATCCCAACCCTACAAATGGCATTGTTTGGGTCACCTTCCTGGAAGTGCCGGAAGACCTGGTGCAGGTATCCATTTATAATGTGCAGGGGCAGTTTATTATGAGCCGGCCGGCAGCGGACATTGGGGCAGGCAACCGGCTGACCTTTAATTTGGTAAATGAGCCAAATGGTGTTTATTTTGTAAAATTAATTTACAGGAACAGGGCCAACACCATTAAATTAATGAAAGTAAGATGACGATGAGACAAGATTATCCGGCTGTTCAGACGCTCCTTCAGCAACCCAACCTGGACGCAGCATTGAAGCGTATTGCAGAAAAGATCCTCCAACAGGAAAGAATTACACCCGCAGAAGGGCTGATCTTATTTGAAAAAGGCGATATCGGCCTTGTAGGTGCATTAGCCAACCTGGTACGGGAACGGATGCACGGCGACAAGACTTACTTTAACCGTAACTTCCATATTGAGCCTACCAACGTTTGTGTATTTACCTGCCACTTCTGCTCCTATTCCCGCCTGTATAAAAACAGGGAAGACGGATGGGAACTGAGTATCGACGAGATGATGGACATCGTTAAGAAGTACGATGACCAACCCGTTACGGAAGTACATATTGTTGGCGGCGTACATCCAAAGATGCAGCTCGATTTCTTCGTAGAACTCATCCGGAAGATCAGGGCACACCGTCCGGACCTCCACATTAAAGGGTTTACCGCCGTGGAACTGGATTATATGTTCCGCAAAGCCAAGGTAAGCATAGAAGAAGGAATGCGCATACTCAACGAAGCCGGCCTGCAATCCATGCCAGGCGGTGGCGCTGAGATATTCGCACCCGAAGTGCGCGCTAAAATATGCCATGATAAAGTAGATGCCGAAGGATGGCTGGCCATTCATAAGGCAGCACACAACCGCGGTATGCATACCAACGCTACCATGCTGTACGGTCATATTGAATCCTTTGCCGACCGTATAGACCATATGGAACGGCTGCGTACCCTGCAGGATGAAACCGGTGGCTTCAATACCTTTATCCCGCTGAAGTTCCGCAATAAAGGCAATGATATGTCCAATATCCCGGAAACTTCTATCGTGGAAGATCTGCGACTGTACGCCATTGCACGTTTATACATGGATAACTTCCCCCACCTGAAAGCCTACTGGCCGATGCTGGGAAGAAACACCGCGCAACTGACGCTGTCTTTCGGCGTGAATGACCTGGACGGCACCATAGATGATACCACCAAAATTTACTCTATGGCCGGTGCTGAAGAACAGAATCCTTCCCTGAATACCGCCCAGCTGGCCATGCTTATTAAACAGGCCGGCAGGAGACCAGTGGAAAGAGACACCGTGTACAACGAAATCAGAGATTATACAGACGTGGTTTTTTCAGATGAAGAACTGCTCACAAAATAGGATCACTGTTTATGCAATTACACCTGAAATGTATATTGATAGCCAGTTTGTATGCCGCCGGCTGTCACCAGAACAACAGTAATAATAACAGCTCCGCCGCTTCCGATACCGGAACTGCAGCTACGGCTACTACCGAAGTATCCGGTGAAACCTCCAATGGCATTCAATTCAAAAAGCAGGGCACCCTGGCATTCGTTTCCAAAACCGGCGCCGATACCCTGCGGAAAATCGATATCCAGCTGGCCCAAACAGATGAGCAGCGTGCCGATGGACTGATGTACCGTAAATCTATGACAGACGACCAGGGTATGCTTTTCATTTTCAATGATATGGAAGAACGTGCGTTCTGGATGAAAAACACCTACATCTCCCTTGATATTATCTATATAGCAGATAATATGGAAATTGTGTCTATCCAGAAATATGCTACGCCTCTTTCAGAAGAAAGTCTTCCATCTTTCAAAAAAGCGAAATACGTGCTGGAAGTGAACGGCGGATTCTCCGATAAATATCATATCAAATACGGCGATAAAATAGCTTACCAATAAAAAAGG
>NZ_DATMTE010000991.1:0-1871 GCF_035564935.1 Chitinophaga sp.
GCAAGGTCGTGCTCTACCAAATGAGCTACTTTCGCAGGTATTAAGAACTTCGTTATTTTAAGAACATTTCCCATCGAACTGCATTCTTCCGTTTGCTTTGCCCCGTGGCGTTTTCGTTGGGATTGCAAAGATAGGAAACGGACTGAAAACACAAAATTTTTTTTAGAGTTTTTCAGAATATTTTTTGCTCACCGCTGTATAACAATTTGCTGGAACACAACAAGGAAAAGCATTTCACCAAAAAATAAGTAATACTTTTTATTTACATTGTGCTCGCTACCGGTGCTTCGCGGATCACAACAGGCTTCTTCTTCGACTTCTTCCGTTTACCCCACCACACATAAAAACCCGTTACCGGTAAAGAGGCGCAGATCAGGCTGATCACGAATGCAAGGATCTTCCCCGGTAGCCCGCCAATAGCGCCTACATGGATATCGTAATTCATTTCTATCAATCGCTCCCCGCCGTTCTTGTGTGAATCGTTCCTTCTTCCAAGGAAAGCGCCATTGTATTTGTCGAATGTCAGCTGATCACTTCCATAATAGGTTTCCACGCTTTTATTCCCGGTAACAGTAATTACTCCTTTAGGGCTTTCATCAGCATAAATATAAAAACGCTTTGCATCTTTCAGGATCGGGAGCGCTTTGCTATAGGCAATGTCCAGCGGGTTGCTGCCTGCCTGCATTGTTGTTTGGGCAGATTCATATTGCTTTACTTCAGGCGGCGCGGTGGTACCGGAAGCCACTACATATACCGTGGCCTCGAACCATTTAAACGCCCATACCATGCCGGTAAAAGCAATCACCAGTGCTATAAGCATGGCGTAAAAGCCCAGTACATTATGCAGGTCGTAGTTGACCCTTTTGAAACCGGCTTTCCATTTAATTTTAAAGCTTTTATCCCGGTTGGCTTTATTCCATTTCTTTGGCCACCACATGATCAGCCCGGTGATCAGCAGGATCACAAAAATGAAAGTGCTCCAGCCTACAATGGGTTGCCCGTATTTGTCGTTCAGCAGCAAGCTCCAGTGAATGCTCTTCACCACCGAAAAGAAATTATGCTTGTAATCCAGTTTCCCTGTCACCTTGCCGGTATAGGGATTGATCATTACAGATTCATAATGCTCTACGGTGCCAAAATAGGTGAGTGCGGTATCATTGCCTTTATAGGCCATAAATTCCCAGGCAAGGTCCGGCTGCCGGTAAGTAGTGATGGATAACAGGGGTTTATTGGGTCCGAGCACGGCTTCTGCGGTCTTTTTCAGCTCGCTTACAGGATGCAACGGACTTTTTTCGGGGGTAACATATATTATTTTACGATAATAAAAATCATTGATTTCTTTCTGAAAAACAAACAAACAACCGGTAATGCTAACAATAAGCACAATAATGCCTGCCCCCAGTCCCAGCCAGAGATGCAGTTTGTCCACAACTATCCTGAACAGCGACTTGTGCTGCTTCTTCTTTAACTTGTCCGTCCGTTTAAACATACTAAAACCACCGGTAGATATCATACCGGATACAAAATTCGATTCAAAAGTGTAAAAAGCAGGCTCGGATCGGGAAATTCTTTTACGCAAAACGGAAATCGCCGGCATAAAAAAACCTCCACCGGAGATACCGGTGGAGGCTGGATAATTATGTTTAAGCGGATGCTTATTTATATTTCGGGTTGTACAGTGAACTTTCCTGCACTTTTACTTCCGGTTTACCCTTATATCTGTGTGCATAAAGTCCGTAACTAACTCCCAGGATAAAGGCTATCATACAAAACAATTGTACGTAAAAAAGCCAGCGGGAACGGGAAACCTTGTCTATAGTGATGTCGTACTTGTTTTCTACTGTATTCTGTTCCATAATCAGTTTATTTCC
>NZ_DATMTE010000992.1:0-2127 GCF_035564935.1 Chitinophaga sp.
TCAGTTTAATCCTGAGTCAGACAACATCCGCTGTGATAAAAATGGTACCCGATTTGCCTTACCTGGCATAAACGCTTTTATATGAGCAAGAGATCATTGCCTGTACTGGCCGCCTTACTGTTATTAGCGGTTGCGAGCTGTGTACCGCCGAGAAGACCACCCCGGCCTCCGAAGCCGCCGCGCCCCCATCATCATGTTATTTTGCCTTTTTCGCTCCCGGCCGGTGTTGCAGCATATGGAGGATCTTATTCAGTTTAACCGGATCGTTGATGTAGGGCGACAGGTCAAACAGTTCTACTTTCCGGAAGGCTACCGGGTGGCTTTCGCTTTGCAGGGAAATGGAACCTTCAGACAGTAGTTTGCCTTCCTGTAACAGTCCGGGTTGCGGGTGCGATACATTGCCGCCGCCCATCTGCGGTTTATTGTATACAATAACGGTATCTCCTTCCACAATGTGTTTGATCACGGAATCGCGCAGCACGAGGGCTTCTGCATGTACCCATACATCGCCGTGATAGGTTTTGGAAGTTGAGCTGATGCAATGGTCCTTAATGAGTTTTCCATTCATCACCACGTTAGTACCCGGGGTGCAGAGGTTTGCAGTAGAGCGGGGATCTTTCCCATTGCCACCCAGCAGTTGCTCTTCCAGGGAAATGGGGAAGTCCTGGTCTTTGGTCATGGATGCCGCCGTTTGCCCGTGAAGCATTACGCCGCTGTTGCGGAAGGCCCATCCGGGGCCGCCTTTCACCTGTTCCCCTGTGAATTTGTATTCCACCACCACGAGGTAAGCGGAGAAATTCTTTTTATAAAAGATATGCCCGTATTGTTCTTTAAATTCATCGTACTGATCGTAGCTTACTTTCAGCATGCCACTGTCTACCCGGAAGGTGTTACCATAGTTATCGTTCAGGTTATGCCCCGTTATTTTGATGTCCCAGTCTTTCAGGTCCTTGCCATTAAAGAGTTTCAGCCATTTATCAGGGGCGATTTCCTTTTGTGCTGAACTTTGGAGGCCGGCCAGCAGTAGTAACGCGGTCAATACTTTTTTCATGGGTGCTTTTATTTAACGGCTTAAGATAACCCTTCGTCCAGAGAAATGCAAGATGCATCTGGCATATAATTCGTTAATGCTTCATAACTGACGCACATTTTTATGAAGATCCTGTTACGTTTACATTTCCTTTTCTGGATATTGGTTGCCCCCGCTGTTTACGGGCAGGAAAACGGCAGCTGGCAGCAGGCGCTGGAGCAGCAGCTGCAGGTATTGGACACCGCTGCGCCGGAAGCATGGCCATCGGGGATAGATACGCTTACCGCACTGGCAGGAGCGCATCCGGACGAATGGCTATTGCAATATTACGCTGGTTGGGCGGCTACACAGTTATCGTTTAAATCAGATAAAAAAGAGGCGGAAGCATTATGCCGCAAAGCCGAACCTTTTGTAAAAAAGGCATTGCAAATGCAGCCAGGTAACACCGAAACCCTGGCATTAATGGGTTACTGGCTGTCGGCTAAGATCAATGCCACCCCATCGCGGGGAGCTTCCCTGGGCGCCCAAAGCAGGAGTTATGCAGAAAAGGCGATAGTGGCCGATTCAACCAATCCGAGGGCATGGCTGGTGAAAGCCCTGAACATTTACTACACACCGGCTATTTTCGGCGGGGGCAAGCAGCGGGCAAAGCCAACCGTTGATATTACGGCTGCCAGGTTTGCAGCATTCAAACCGGGTAATGCACTGGCGCCTAACTGGGGACAACAGATCTTTGATGTTTTGATGGCTTCTTACCGGTAAAGTTGTTTTACTGCTCTCTGTAATTTTATTACCAGCAACATTATTTTCTATTTCCATATGCACTGTGTAAGAAATTACGCACCGTGCCAGATGTGCCACAGAACCGCTAAATACATCTTAATATATATTTAATTAACTATCAGCAACTTATTTCATTTCAAATAAAAGTGCAGGGTTTTAGCTGTAAGTTCCCCAAACTGTATATATGAGTTCCTTAACACAACACCTTCAATTGCAAGATCCACAACAACCAAAAGCAGGGTCCTTATATGATAGCTCTAATATCATCAATGTTACACCCGAAGACAGAATTGTATCCATTTTCACCGGCGCAT
>NZ_DATMTE010000993.1:0-4763 GCF_035564935.1 Chitinophaga sp.
TATATAGAAGATGAACTGTCGCTTGGTAAAATAGTGAAAGAAAGCTTGCAACGGCGTGGATATGAAGTAATACTGGAAAGCGATGGCGCCAACGTAATGCAATTGTTTCAACAGGTAAATCCCGCAGTATGCATACTGGATATTATGCTGCCCAATAAAGACGGGTTTGAAATTGCTGCGGAAATACGCGCCATTAACCAGGAAGTTCCCATCCTGTTCCTCACTGCCAAAACACAAACCAACGACCTCGTAAAAGGTTTCACCCTGGGCGGCAACGATTATATCCGCAAACCTTTCAGTATGGAAGAACTGATTGTACGCATTGAAAACGTATTGCGCAAATCAGATAAAACACCCGCACCTGCTGCCAATCATATTATGATCGGTAAGTTCCGGTTTTATGCCAACCGCCAGGTGCTGGCCAATGATACGGAAGAAAAAAAACTATCGTACAAGGAAAGCGAACTGCTCAAACTACTGTACGAAAACCGCAATGGTATCATCGACCGCAAAAATATCCTCGACCTGCTCTGGGGACACGATTCCTTTTTCAACAGCCGCAATCTTGATGTATATATCACCCGGTTGCGCGTACACCTGAAAGAAGATGATAACCTGCAGATCCTTACTATTAAAGGTATAGGATACCGCTTTGTGCTGGGCTGATCTTCCCCGGTTACTTACGGTACTCCCTGGGCGTAACTCCTTCCGCCCTTTTAAACAACTTAATAAAATAGTTCAGGTTGTTGAAGCCCGACTGGTAACACACGTCTGTAATACTCAACGCCGGGTCGGCCATGATCTGCTTTGCCTGCCGGATCCGTTCCCGCAGTATATATTCCAGCGGCGAAATACCATATTGCTCCTTAAAAGCCTGGAAGAAAACAGAACGGCTCATACAGGATACCTTCGCCAATGCATCTATAGTGATCTTTTGGGTAAGATGCTCCTTAATATATTGCAACGCCGGCGTAAACCGGTGGCAGGTGGTAGCAACATCATTAATAGCTACCAGGTTCTGTGTTTGTATAATACGTAACAATAAAAATTTCAGGGAGAGATCTGCCAGTGCATCCTTTGCAGGATCACTCTCCATGCTGATACCTATCAGTTTATTCATACTGGCCGCCAGCTCTTTGTTATTCAGAAAGTGATACCGGCTGAAATTAAACTTCCATTCAAAAGGTGCTTCCCTGTTAGGATACTGCTCATTCAAAAACGCCAGGTTCTTGTTCACCATATCCCAGTCGAGCGCCAGGGTAGCGCATTGCACCGGATGCCTTTCATCAGCTTCCGGGAAATCCACCTTCATGGTCACCCCTTCCGGCAGGATCACGCTTTCTCCCGGTAAAAAAAAGAACTCTTCCGCACCAGACAGCGACATGATCTTTTTACCCCGCATCATACTGGATACTACCAGGCCGTTGTAAGACAAAGCCACATTGCTGCAGCGGTGAAAGGTTTCGAAAATATTCAGCTCGCAATGCCGGAGGTTAAATACCCTGCGGTGCTCCACCATGGTGTCCAGCGAGGTGGCGTCGCTCAGGTTAATTGGCTTAAGATGGCATATGTGGTTCATGGTGGAATTTTTTCATGACGCATGTTTCCTTCTCTCTATAAATTTATCGATTAATTCCCGTTGGCGGTAGCCCCCGGAATAAAAAATAGCATTGTTCTATCAATCAGGAGGATCGTTCAACCCGTTTACCGGCAATAGGGCTAATATTGAGTATTCCTTCACCCTAAAATCCGGTTATGAATATTACGCTCCAACAGGCGGAAGCAGCTATTGCCGCCGCTAAGGCCAAAGCCACTGAAATCAAAACGCTGATGAACATTGCCGTAGTAGACGCGGGCGCCAACCTCGTGGCTTTTGTTCATATGGATGATGCCTGGCTGGGCTCCATAGATATTTCCCAGAAAAAAGCCCGCACGGCCCGTTACTTCAACATGCCCACCGGCGAAATCGGTAAGTTGTCGCAGCCCGGCGGTTCCCTCTATAACATAGAACATTCCAATGGCGGCCTCATCACCTTTCCCGGCGGCGTGCCCATCCGCGACAGGCAAAACAGGATCATCGGCGCCATAGGCGTTTCCGGCGATTCAGTGGAAAATGATCATGCCGTAGCGCAAGCCGGCGCAGATGCAATTAAATAACCTTAAAAGATACCTTATGTGTAAAAATCATGGCGTTGCCTATATATCACCCGGCGTGGTGGAAGTACAGGAAATTGAATACCCCAAACTGGCTTTGGGCGACCGTAAATGTGAGCATGGCGTTATCCTGAAAATTGTATCTACCAACATCTGCGGAAGCGACCAGCACATGGTGCGCGGCCGTACCACCGCCCCGGCCGGCCTGGTACTGGGACATGAAATCACCGGCCTGGTCATTGAAGCAGGCAGGGATGTGGAATTTATCAAGGTGGGCGACCTGGTGTCTGTACCTTTCAATATTGCCTGCGGACGATGCCGCAACTGTAAGGCCGGGCAAACCGGTATCTGCCTGAATGTAAATCCCGCCCGCCCCGGCGCTGCCTACGGGTATGTAGACATGGGCGGCTGGGTAGGCGGCCAGGCTGAATATGTGATGGTGCCTTATGCCGATTTTAATCTGCTTAAATTCCCCGACAGCGACCAGGCCATGGAAAAGATCAGGGACCTTACCCTGCTTACGGATATTTTCCCTACAGGCTTTCATGGCGCTGTTACCGCAGGCGTTGGCCCCGGCAGTATCGTGTACATTGCAGGCGCCGGCCCGGTAGGACTGGCATGCGCGGCCTCCTGCCACCTGCTGGGAGCTGCGGTAGTGATTGTGGGAGATATGATAGACGAAAGACTGGCACAGGCCAAAAGCTTTGGCTGCGAAGTAATTGACCTGAAAAAAGAAGCCTCCCTGGCCGACCAGATCGCCGCTATTGTTGGTGTACCGGAAGTGGATTCGGCGGTAGACTGTGTAGGCTTTGAAGCCAAAGGACATGGGCACAACAGCAATGTGGAACAACCTGCCACCGTGCTGAACTCCATTATGGAAATCACCCGGGCAGGCGGACAACTGGGCATTCCCGGCCTCTATGTTACCGGCGATCCCGGCGCAGTAGATGAAGCCGCCAAAAAAGGAAGTCTCAGTATCCGCATCGGGCTGGGCTGGGCCAAATCGCACTCCATTCACACCGGCCAGTGCCCCGTGATGAAGTATCACCGTCAACTAAT
Source organism: Chitinophaga sp. (assembly GCF_035564935.1). Lineage (GTDB taxonomy): Bacteria > Bacteroidota > Bacteroidia > Chitinophagales > Chitinophagaceae > Chitinophaga. The sequence continues at coordinate 3,214 of NZ_DATMTE010000993.1, forward strand.
GAATGCCATACTCTATGATAAGATCAAAATAGCCGACGCGGTGAACGTGGAAGTGATCACCCTGGCCGATTCAGTAAGGGGCTACCATGATTTTGATAAAGGCGCTGCGAAAAAATTTGTAATCGATCCGCATGGCATGATCAGGGCGTAATAAACGGGAATAATGCAACAATGGCTGCCTGTAACAGGCAGCCATTTATTTTTATACCATAAAAGCGTTTAACCGGTCCCGTTAGTGCATAGGCGTACTGCTCAAATCTTTATTGAGCACTTCCGCCAGCTCGGGGTGCTCCTTCCTTTCACGGGAAAGGACCTTATAAATAATAACGATACTGAGTAATATAAACACCGCCCCGATCAGGAAATGTACACCTGGCAAATGGAACGGGGCTTTGGCGGATGTAAAATAAGCAAAGGCGCCGTTCATGATCAGTGGACCAATAATGGTGGTCAGGCTCATCAAGCTGGTAAGGGCTCCCTGCAGTTCCCCTTGCTGGTTAGCAGGTACATGGCCGGATATCACGGACTGTAAGGAAGGCCCGCAGATCCCGCCCAGGCAATAAGGGATCAGGAACACGAACATCATCCAGCCCTGTGTGGCAAAGCCAAATAATACCAGTCCCAATGTGTACAGCGACAAGCCCAGGTAAATACTTTTCTCATTACCTATCTTCGGGTTAATTACCCTGGTTAAACCTGCCTGTACGGCGCCCACCAGCACTCCTACCACTGCCAGGGAAATACCTACCATATTTTCGCTCCAGTGGAAATTATAGATGGTAAAGAAATTCCAGTTGCTTTGTACCGCCTGCGCGCCCAGATAGATCAGGAAAAACCCGAATGCCAGTCCGCCGATTTCCGGGTGCCTGGTTAAAAATTTCAGTGAACCAAAAGGGTTGGCGCGTTTCCAGTCGAACGGACGGCGGTTTTCCTTACCCAGCGATTCCGGCAGGAAAAAGTATCCCCAGATGCAGTTTACCAGGCAAAGTATGGCAGCAGCATAAAAAGGCGCCCTGATGCCCCAGTGGGCCAGCAATCCGCCTAACGCAGGTCCCAGCACAAATCCCAGCCCGAACGCAGCGCCTATCAACCCGAAATTTTTTGCCCTGGATGTTTCATCGGTGCTTACATCCGCAATATAGGCAGTGGCCGTAGTGAAACTGGCGCCGGTGATACCGGCAATGATACGCCCGGCAAATAACCAGCCATAGGCCGGCGCCAGCGCAAGAATAATATAATCGATCCCGAAACCAAGCAGGGAAAGCAATAAAACAGGGCGGCGGCCATATTTATCACTGAGGTTGCCGATCACCGGGGAAAATACAAACTGGGTGATCGCAAAAACGGATAACAACAACGCACCATAAGTACTGGCTTCGTTAACCGGGATATGTTTTAATTGTGCAATAAGATCTGCCATCACGGGAATGATCAATCCCCATCCCATTACATCAATGAGTAGCGTAACGAAAATAAAACTGATAGCGGCCTTTCTGGATGTGTGCATATAGGTGGTTTTGTATATCGATGAATCGCTGGCGGATGATTTT
>NZ_DATMTE010000994.1:0-1799 GCF_035564935.1 Chitinophaga sp.
AAACAACAATAATCCTTCTGCGATGAAAGAACTCCTTCTTTGCGCTACTGCCGCAGCTGCATTTGCAGCCTGCAACAACGGCAGCAGCACTAAAACCAGTAGTACCGACAGTACGCTGAACAACGCCTTCAGTAAATACCAGGAACATTTTATTGACGCCCTGTGGAAAGAGAACCCCGACTGGGCTACCAGTGTAGGTTATCATAAATATGATTCCGTGCTGGTGGTGCCCGATAGCGCAGCAACAGCCGCACGCCTGGCATTTGCACAACAGCAGCTGGACTCCCTGAAATCCTACGACCTGGCTGCACTAAACGATGCCAGTAAAATTGATCACCAGCTGATACAGAATTACCTGGAATCAGTACAATGGAGCATTAAGGAACAGAAGAGCAACGAATGGGATCCATCTTCCTATAACGTAAGTAACACGTTTGCCTTTATCCTGAACGAAAACTACGCCCCGCTGGAAACACGACTACGCAGCTTTGGCAGCAGGTTACAAAACATTCCGGCTTATTATGAAGCCGCCAAAAAACAGATCAAAGACCCGGTACCGGAGCTTACTTCGCTGGCCATAGATCAGAACAATGGCGGCTTATCAGTATTTGAAAAAGACTTCGCGGATTCCCTGAAAAAAACCAGTATCCCTGCAGCAGAGCAGACTGCTATGCTGGCCAGCGCCAAAACGGCTACCAAGGCTATACGTGAGTATGCCGCCTGGCTGAAAGCACTGAAGCCGGAACATCCACGCAGCTTCCGTTTAGGTAAAGCGCTGTACGATCAGAAATTTAAATACGACATACAATCATCTTTCACCGCGGGGCAGATCTACGATTCAGCCATTGCACGCAAAGCGTTTGTGCATGGTGAAATGACAAAGATCAGCCGGCAGTTATGGCCTAAATATTTTGGCAATACCCCTATGCCTGCTGATTCAATGGAACTGATAGGCCGTATGATAGATACACTTTCTGTACAACACGTGAAGCCGGAACAATTCCAGTCGGCCATAGAAAAACAATTGCCTGCACTCATCGCATTTATCAAGGAAAAAGACCTGTTGTACATCGATCCGTCCAAGCCATTAGTGGTGCGTAAAGAACCGGCTTACATGGCGGGTGTGGCGGGTGCGTCTATCAGTGCGCCCGGCCCCTACGACAAAGGCGGCAATACCTATTACAACGTGGGAAGCCTGGAGGGATGGCCGAAAGACAAAGCAGAAAGTTACCTGCGCGAATACAATCATTATATTCTCCAGATCCTGGATATCCATGAGGCCATCCCGGGTCACTATACACAGCTGGTATATGCCAATCAATCACCCAGCCTGATCAAGTCGCTCATGAGCAATGGCGCCATGATTGAAGGATGGGCCGTATACACCGAACAGATGATGCTGGAAAACGGTTATGGCAACAATGCACCTGAAATGTGGCTGATGTGGTACAAATGGAACCTCCGCACCGTATGTAATACCATCCTGGATTACAGTGTACATGTAAAAGATATGAGTAAGGAAGATGCTATTCATTTGCTTACCAAAGAAGCCTTCCAGCAGGCGGCTGAAGCGGAAGGTAAATGGAAAAGAGTGAGTGTTACAAGTGTGCAGCTCACCAGCTATTTCACCGGCTACAAAGAGATCATTGACCTGCGCGAAGCCTACAAACAAAAGCAGGGCAAAGATTACAGCCTGAAAGCATTCAACGAAAAATTCCTGAGCTATGGCAGCGCACCGGTGAAATACATCCGGCAGTTAATGCTCTAAGCGGGTTTTGTCTGACTCAGGATTAAACTGA
>NZ_DATMTE010000995.1:0-8492 GCF_035564935.1 Chitinophaga sp.
GCTCAAAACCTTCCTTTATTCGGTTTGCCGCCATCTCTGGCTTAAAAAAGTACAGCGTACCTTCGGATTATATGCTTTAACACCTGAACTGGAGGAAGTGATCCCGGCTACAGAAGCACTGGAAGAGCATGAGGCAAAAGACCAGGAATTCAGGATCATGGAAGGGGCAATGAGCAGTATCGGCCAACCCTGCCAAACCATCCTGGAAGATTATTATCTGCATAAAAAATCTATGCAGGAAATAGCGGAGAAGTTCGGATATACCAATGCCGAAAATGCGAAGAACCAGAAGTACAAGTGCCTGATGCGTTTGAAGAAGTTATTTTTTGATCAATACAACACACCACTATAAGCAGAAAGCAGCCATGAAAGAAGACATGATCTTATTACGTGAAATTGAGCGTTACCTGGAAGGGGAAATGAGCGAACAGGAAAAAACTGCTTTCGATACACTGCGTCATACCAATCCATTAATTAATAAACAGGTAGAAGAACATCAGCTGTTCCTTCAGCACCTGGGCAATTACGGAAAACGTCAGCAATTACAGTCAAAACTCAACCAGATACATCACCAACTGGATATGCCTAGTCTACGCAAACAGGCGCAGGAAGAGAACCAGACCGCAAGAAGACTGACCATCCGCCGCAGAACCATTACCAACCTCGCTGCCGCCGCCTGTATCGCTTTGGTAACTTCATTGTCTACCATCGCTATCATACAGAACGTATCAAAAAACAAATCCACTGCTCAATATGAGGATGTAAGAAGAGTATTGAATAATATTCAACGCTCCCAGAATGCCCTCATCAATGATATAAACAGCAAAAGCAAAGCGCCGTTAAACCCGGGCACTTACGGCGGTACCGGTTTCGCGGTATCCGGCAACGGTTACATCGTCACCAATTATCATGTAGTGGCCGGCGCCGACTCCGTATATGTTCAGAATAATAAAGGAGAAGCTTTTAAAGCAGTAAGCATCTTCGAAGATATTTCCAGCGATCTGGCAGTACTGAAGATTGCAGACTCTACTTTTAAAAGTCAGCCCCTGCCCTATGCTTTGAAACCACAAAGTGTAAAAATTGGCGAAGAAGTATTCACCATGGGCTTCCCCCGCGATGAAATTGTTTATGGCAAAGGTTATATCAGCGCCAAAACAGGTTTCAACGGGGATACTACCGCCTACCAGGTATCCATCCCGGTGAATCCCGGTAACAGTGGAGCTCCCCTGCTGGACAATAAGGGAGATGTAGTGGGAATAGTAACCGGCAAACAAACTACCTCCGACGGTATTGCCTTTGCCGTAAAATCTGCCCACCTCAAACACCTGCTGGATGAAATGCCGAAAGACAAACAGCCGCGGAAAGATTGGAACCACAAGAGCCGCCTGGAAGGCATGAACCGGGTAGATCAGATCAAGAAGCTGGAAGACTTTGTGTACCTGGTGAAAGTGTATAATTGAAATATCAATCCTTAAAATAAAAGAGCGGGATATAACAATTGTTATGTCCCGCTCTCTTTTTTATGCATACCTGGTTACTTCTTTATCCAGGTTTTATACTTATCAGTGATCCAGTACAGCAGATCATTGTTGTTGATAGTACGCATCGTATTGTAATCAGGATAATTATCCCGCATAAATAACTGGAGAGAATCCCCTTTAAGCCCGGTTACCCGGCTTACCAATATGGGCGTAAAGCGGGAGTCGATGAACTTTTCTTTTTCCATCTTCTCATAATTCTCTTTAAACTGCCGCTTTTGCTTTTCTTTTTTGGAGAAACGGGTGATAGGGCTGAATACAATGCCGGCTCCTTCCGGCGTACTGCCGCCTGCCAGTGGCTTGTTGGGATTGTCGAGAATATAGCCATACTGGTTGCGCCTTTCCATAGAGTCTATCTGGTAAGGACTGTATTCGGAAGTGATTTCTACGCCTTTCAGGAACTTGCCCGCCGATTCCATTACCACGTTAATGGTTTCGGTGCCGGACGACTGGGTAACAATCACTGTATCCGGCTTGTATCCCACAAATGTAACCAGGAGCCGGTCGTTGCGGGAAGCAGTTATCCTGTAATAACCGCCCTGGTCGGAAAGCGAACGCTTGCCCGAGTTAAGGTTGCTTACCGTGGCATAGGGCAGCACCAGCCTGTTACTGTCTGAAATCATCCCGGTAACTGTTACCTGTGCCTGAACCTTCGGAGCAAATGCCATACTGAATATACAGCCTAGTGCTATGATGCGTATGAAAACCTTCATATAGAATATAATAATTTTTACAGCTGAATCCCTTCCATTCTTTACAAACAGTTCAGTATAGACATTGTTCATCTACCCTAACAAGGTACAAATTAAAGAAAATGCCACGGTGTTAAAAAAAACAAAAATCCTTCTGCCGAAAGCAGAAGGATCACTGTATTTAAATTTCAGGTTATCCAATCAGGCCGACTTCAGTAAATCGATCACTTCCTCCCGGCTTTTACCCAGTTTCTGCTGCAGCTTTCCGATCAACTTATCTTCCTGTCCTTCTTCATATAACAGGTCATCATCCGTCAGATCGGCATATTGCTGTTTCAGCGTACCTTTTAATTCATTCCATTTTCCTTTGATCTCTAACTTGTCCATAATCTCTCAATTTATATGGTGATATAATCGGGTTTTTATGAAGAGAGCCAAAGAATATGCCATCGCCCGGTTCACTTATAAAGATACCTGGATACGGGTGCTGAAAAGCCTGCTTTCGCCGGCAGCCAGCTGAACCAGTCCAAGCCCGTTGTTAAAGGCATCCGGGGCGCCGCTGAGGTTCTCTACTGCAATACTGGTACGGTGTGGTGGTATATAGATCTGGAGGATGGGGTAGCTGTTTTCAGGATAGAAAGCAATGTTGATATTTTTCTTCGGATCGTGGATAGTAGCCAGCGGTTGTGGCTTTGTAAGATCCAACACAAAAGAATTATCCAGCTCCACACCTTTCAGCAGTTTTCCTGCAACAAATTCGGTGTATGGCAACACTCTTCCTGTGGGCAGTAATTTTTCATTGAACTCCACTATTTCTTTGGATGCAAAGGTTAGTACCAGTTCATCTACCGGGGTGCCGGTGCTGAAGTACGGGTGCCAACCATCCATTACAGGAATAGCAGTGCCGCTCTGATTTACGAGCGTGGTGCTCAGCTGCAGCTCGTTGCCGGCACGCAGGGTGAAGGTAGCTATACAATCGTACGCAAAAGGATACCCTGCATCATCTGTTTGTTTGAAATGATGCGTAAGGGTTACAGCTGCCTGCCGGTCATCGGCCTGTTGGGCCGTAACTGTGAAGGAGGCGTCGTATAACAGGCCATGGATGGCGTTCCCAGGCGCCAGTGTTTTTTCAATGCTGTACGATTTGCCCTCCCAGGTATACTGCGCATCTTTCATGCGGCATGCATACGGACTTAGCTTTACACTTTTAAAGCTGTTGCGCAGATTGGCTTCCAGGTCATTAAGATCCTTGTAGCTGTCTATCAGGTTCAGGTTTCCTGTTGCGTGTTTTACTTTGAAAGCATGCAGCAATGCACCGAAAGAAGGTATTATTTCCACTTGCGTTCCTGTTTCCAGGTCCTGGAGCGCAATGATATCAAATCCTGCCTCTTGAAAAGAATGGATGCCAAATTTCATTGTTCATAATTTTGGAAGAAAATATAAAACATTTTGGGATTTTGCCCTGTCATTATTTGATAACAGCTATTTGTTGTTAGCGGATAATTCATTGGCAAAATCCCGGATAGTATTTTAAATGCTTGCGTTGATCAGGTTTTCCAGCCATTCCTGTTTGCCGCTGATTTGTTTGGGTTCCCCATTTGCTGCCGCAAAATTGCGGAGATCTTCCAGCGTCAGTTTACCTGCTTCAAATTCCTGTCCTTTACCGCTATCGAAGGAAGCGTAACGATCCTGGCGGAATTTTTTATATGGCGTAGCATTGAGTACTTTTTCTGCAACGATGGCAGCTCTTGCAAAAGTGTCGATACCACCAATGTGTGCGTGGAAGATGTCTTCCAGGTCGGTGGAATTACGACGGGTTTTTGCATCGAAGTTTACACCGCCGCCTGCAAATCCGCCTGCTTCAAGGATCACGAGCATGCTTTCAATAAGATCGTTGAGGTTAGTGGGAAACTGATCGGTATCCCAACCATTCTGTGCATCTCCGCGGTTGGCGTCAATGCTGCCCAGCATACCTGCATCTGCCGCTACCTGCAGTTCGTGCTGGAAGGTGTGGCCTGCCAGAGTTGCGTGGTTTACTTCCAGGTTCAATTTAAAATCTTTATCCAGTCCAAACTGGCGCAGGAAGCCGATCACCGTGGCCGCATCGTAGTCGTACTGGTGTTTGGTAGGTTCACAGGGTTTAGGCTCAATAAAGAAGGTGCCTTTGAAACCCTGTGCCCGTGCGTAATCGCGGGCCATGCCCAGGAAACGGCCCAGGTGTTCCTGTTCGCGCTTCATGTTGGTATTGAGCAGGGTCATGTAGCCTTCCCGGCCGCCCCAGAATACGTAGTTTTCGCCGCCCAGTGCAATAGTAGCGTCCAGTGAGTTTTTCACCTGTGTACCGGCATAAGCCAATACCGCGAAATCAGGATTGGTGGCAGCGCCGTTCATGTAGCGCGGATTACTGAAAACGTTTGCAGTACCCCACAGCAGTTTAACGCCACTAGCCTGTTGCTTTTGTTTAGCATAGGCTACGATCTGCTGCATACGGCTTTCGTATTCTGTTACGTTGGCGCCTTCATCTACCAGGTCCACATCATGGAAGCAGTAGTAAGGGAGGCCCATTTTGGTGATGAACTCAAAAGCAGCGTCCATTTTGTCTTTCGCACTCTGGTTAGCATCCGGGGAGCTAAGCCAGGGGAATTGTTTGGTGCCCGGACCAAAGGGGTCGCCACCGGTTCCGCAGAAGGTATGCCAGTAGGATACCGCAAAACGGAACAGTTCTTTCATGGATTTGCCTGCGATGAGGCGGTTCTCATCGTACCATTTATACGCCAGCGGGTTGTCTGACTGTGGTCCTTCGAACTGTATTTTCCCAATTCCTTTGAAATACTCGTTGTTTCCTAATGTAATACTCATAACTAATGTGTTTTTTAAAATGCTGGATCTGTTTCCGTTAGTGCAGCAAGGTATTCAGTCCGTTCAGCCAGTTGCCATAAATATCCCGGTACTGGGATTGCAATGCTGCTTCGGGCTCTATCACTGCGAGGCATTCCATGCCACGGAAAGCATCGGCGGCGCTTACATATCCGGCGCCGATGGCTGCACCGCGGGCGGCGCCCTGCGCTCCGTCTGTATTATATAATTCTATCACTACATTGGCGGTGTTGGCAAAAGCTTCCCGGAACAAGGGGCTGAGGAACATATTGGCATGCCCTGCCCTTACACGGTGAATATTAAGATCCATTCCTGCCATGATGTCCATCCCATAGTTAAGACCAAATACAATTCCTTCCTGCACCGCGCGCATAATGTGAGCGCGGCTGTGACGGTTAAAATCGAGGTTACGGAGCGTGGCCCCCAGGCTTCTGTTTTCCAGGATACGTTCAGCGCCGTTTCCAAAAGGAAATACCTGCAAACCTTTGGCGCCAACAGGCGCCTGTTGTGCGAGGGTATTCATTTCCGGGTAAGTGATATCGCCTACCAGGTTTTTGAGCCAGCTATTGGCAATACCGGTACCATTAAGGCACATGAGCACCCCGTTTCTCGTATGTGCGTGATCGTTATTTACATGTACAAAAGTATTGACGCGGCTCTGGCGGTCGAAACTGTTTTTATCGTGAACGGCATATACCACACCTGATGTACCTGCTGTGGTAGCGGCTTCGCCGGGTTGCAGCACATTGAGGGAGAAAGCATTGTTAGGCTGATCGCCGGCGCGGTAGGTAACCGGGGTACCAGGCGCCAGTTTCAGCGTGGCGGCTGCTGCCGCTGTGAGCTGTCCCTGGATGCCGAACGTAGGTACGATGGCAGACAGCAGTTGTTCATCTACCTGGTAATATTCCAGTAACGCTTTTGAAACTGCATTTGCTTCAAAATCCCAGAAAGTGCCTTCCGATAAACCGGAGATGGTAGTACAGGCTTCGCCCGTTAATTTCATGGCAATGAAATCGCCCGGCAGCATTACCTTATGAATACGTTCATAAATATGCGGTTCATTTTCCCGGACCCAGCGGAGTTTGGATGCGGTGAAATTACCGGGGGAATTAAGCAGGTGCTCCAGGCAATACTGTTCTCCCAGTGCTTTAAAGGCGGTATTACCTGTATTTACAGCGCGACTGTCGCACCAGATAATTGCGGGGCGCAGCACCTGTTGTTGTTTATCCACACATACCAGTCCATGCATCTGGTAAGCAATACCTATTCCTTTGATCTGCGCAGGCTCAACGGGATAGCGCTGTAAAAGGATTTCCGTGGCATGGATGATCTCTTTCCACCAGCCTTCGGGATCCTGCTCGGCCCAGTCGGGCTGTGGTACATCGATGGCCATTTCTTTTTCCGGGCAGGTAGCGCTGGCTACACAGGCGCCGGTATCGGCATTGAGCAGCGCCGCCTTAATAGATGATGACCCAATATCGTAACCTATAAAGTACATAACGTGAAGAATTAGCGATCTGAAAAAGCACCGGATATTTTATGACACCAAAATGTCCTAAAATATCCGGATACTGAAATTATAAAATGAACTGATTACCAGAATACAGTATACAATGCAATGAGGATACCCACAATCAGCAGGGCGCCTACCGTGAAGCCCAGGTTGGGCTTGAACATGCTGCTGTCGATAGCCAGTCCTTTCGGATTGTTAACGCTGCGTTTATCTGCCAGCGTAATAATGATCATACCTACCACGCACACTATGAACACAAATCCCATACGGTCAATGAAGGCCATTTCCCACAGTCCGCTGTCGGGGTTCAGTGCGGCAAAGCCAAACTGGTGCAGCGGCTCCAGGTTTACCCATGCCGGCATAAACTTCAGCACAAAGGAAAGAAGTAAGCCACCGATCATAGCAAACATGGCTGCACTTGAAGTAGTTCTTTTCCAGAAAAATCCGAGTGCAAACATGGCAAACACACCCGGGGAAACAAAGCCGGTGTATTCCTGGATAAACTGGAATCCACCTTTTTTATCGATACCCAGGAAGTTGGAGATCACAATAGCGATGATCATGGTAATAATTACCACTGCACGGCCTACGCCCACGATCTTCTTTTCGTCGGCATCTTTGTTATATATCTTCTTATAAATATCCAGGGAATAAATGGTGGAAATACTATTGGCTTTACCTGCCAGGGAGGCTACCACTGCCGCTGTTAAAGCAGCAAATGCCAGTCCTTTCAGGCCAACGGGCAGGAGATTGAGCAACACGGGATAAGCGTTATCCGCGTTGAGGGAACCGCCTTTCATCATAGACTGGGCAAAGTCGCCATGGTTCTGTGAATACAGCACATAAGCCGCAATACCCGGTAATACCACTATCACAGGCATCAGCAATTTCAGGAAGCCGGCGAACAGCAATCCCTGGCGTGCAGTTTTCAGATCCGCTCCCAGTGCGCGTTGTGTGATATACTGGTTACATCCCCAATAGTTCAGGTTCACGATCCACATACCCCCAATCAGTACGCTCAGGCCCGGCAGGTCGAGGTATTTAGGGTTTTCCTTGTGAAGGATCATGTGGAAATGATCGCTGGCATGTTGCGTCATAAGAGAGAAGCCCTTTAACACCCCTTTTTCTCCAAAGTGTGAAGACACCAGCTGTAACGCCAGGTAGGTAGTTGCCAATCCGCCAAGGATAAGGAAGAACACCTGTATTACATCCGTGTAACCAATCACCTTCATCCCTCCCAGCGTAATGAGGATGGCGAAAAAAGCGAGTGCCACCATACACACGTAGAAGTTAATGCCGGAAATTGTGGAAACAGCCAGCGCACCGAGATAAAGAATGGATGTGAGATTTACCACCACGTATAACAGCAGCCAGAAAACCGCCATAATGGTACTTACCGTTTGATTATACCTGCGTTCCAGGAACTGGGGCATGGTATAGATCTTATTCTTCAGGTAAATAGGCAGGAAAAATACTGCCACTACAATGAGTGTAGCCGCTGCCATCCACTCATAAGTAGAAATAGCCAACCCAATGTTAAACCCGTTCCCGGACATACCAATAAACTGCTCCGCAGAAATATTGGAAGCAATCAGGGAGGCGCCAATAGCCCACCAGGTAAGGGAACCTTCTGCCAGGAAAAAGTCTTTCGAGTCCGTTGTGGCCTTCTTCTTTTTCTGATAGATATAGTAACCATAACCAGCCACTATTACAAAATATACCAGGAATACCAGGTAATCAAAGATGTGTAAGGATTTTGTTTGCATAAATGTTCAAACGTGGTTATAAAAAATTTAGCGAATCAATATACATAATAAATGTAAAAAATACGCTTACAATTGTTTTTTTTAACGGGAAATAGAAAAAACCACG
>NZ_DATMTE010000996.1:0-1566 GCF_035564935.1 Chitinophaga sp.
GTTTGGATTAAAAATATGCGGCAGCGATGAACTGGTAAAAGATTGTATTACCCAGTTGTTTTTACAGCTGTGGACCCGGCACCAGGGCCTGCCCGCAGTAACCAATGTACCTGCCTATTTGTTTACCGCCCTGAAAAGACAGCTGCTGGATCAGTTGGCCTACCAGTCGAAGATCCATGCTGCCATTCATCGTATGACCGATAAAGAAGCGGAGAGCGAATTATCTTATGAAGAAATTATTATACAGGTACAACAGGATGAAGAATTAAAACAGCGGCTGCAACAGGCCCTGAAGGCGCTTACTCCCCGGCAGATAGAGCTGATACGGCTGAAATTTTTTGAAGGGATGTCGTACGAACAAATCGCTGCGCAAACTTCCCAAACGGTGAAAACGGCTTACAATACCATCTATGATGCTATTAAATCATTAAGGAAAATGCTGAAGTAACGGGCGTTTCCCATCTCCCTGAAAAAAATTATTAAAATCCTTAGGAAAAACGGCCGGTTTTGCCGTCTGTATAATCAAAGGCATTACCTACATGAATTTCCAGGATTTCGAAGCCGCCGATTTTGCATGTGATGAATCTTTCCAGCGCTATTGCCTGGAAGAGAACGACACCGACATATTATTTTGGGAGGGTTGGATAGCCCGCCATCCTGAAAAAGCCGCTGCTGTACAGGAAGCCCGGTATATGATCGGGGTACTGTCTGCCCGCCAGGGGAGCCGCCTGGAACAGCTCAAACATCTGAAAGACGGTATTGCCCGGTATGATCTGCTTCATATGGCCCTGGAGGAGCAGCCGGAACAAACTATTGCTTCATCCGGCAAAAGAATCAGCTCATTATTTAAGTATGCCGCCGTATTGGCGGGTATAGTAATGCTGGCAGGCGCCATTTACCTGTTCAGCCAACATAACACCCCGGCGGATATTACATCTCCCAAAACAAGTATTGTAATCAATGCAGGTAACGATCCCCGCAAAACAGTAGTGCTGCCGGATGGCTCCTCCATTGTTCTGCGGAAGAACAGCTCGGTGGAACTGGCCGCCGGGTTTAATGAAGCCAACAGGAAGCTCACCCTTACAGGCGAAGCCTTTTTTGATGTAACACAACACGCGCAGTACCCTTTTATAGTACATACTGCTGCTTTTGATATTAAGGTATTAGGCACCGTTTTTAACGTAAGCGCCTATGCCGGCAGCCATGAAGCGGAAACCGCCTTGTTTAAAGGCAAGGTAGAAGTTACGCTGGCCGATAAACGGGAAGAAAAGATCATATTACAACCCAATCAGAAACTGACAACGAACGCAGTTACATTGCCCACACGGGCTACACCGTTTAAAATAGTGCCGCTGGATGCAGACCCGGTGAATCATAAAGCCCGGGAAATTGCCTGGGTAAGGAACCGCCTGGAAATTGAAAACGAGCCGCTGGAGTCAATCGCAGGGAAGCTGGAAAAATGGTATGGCATCCGGGTCACCTTTGCAGATGAAACCGTGAAGCATTACCGGTATTCCGGCACCTTTGAAAGTGAAACCATCCTGAAAGCGCTGGATGCCTTGCAGT
>NZ_DATMTE010000997.1:0-33531 GCF_035564935.1 Chitinophaga sp.
AACGAGGGAGAAGGTACTGGGAATTATTAAAGAACTGGATTACCAGCCTAATATAATGGCAAGACGGCTCGCGTCTAAGAGGCTCCTGCACCTGGCCGTGCTGATCCCGGCTGCATCCGGTGAAACAGGATACTGGAATGCGCCGTTAAATGGTATACGGCAGGCCGCGGCCGGGATAAGGGATTTTGGTGTAACCGTGGATATTTATTTTTTTGATCAGAATGATAAGGCCACTTTTACTGCCCGTGCAGCTGAAATTTTAAAGAAAGATTACCAGGGTATCCTGCTGGCGCCGATGTTTGAAGAAGAGTCCCTGAACTTCACTAAGAAATGTAAGGCAAAGAAAATTCCTTTTGTATTTATTAATTCAGATATTGAAACAGAAACCGGCCTGAGTTATATTGGTCCCGACCTTTACCAGAGCGGTTATCTGGCCGCACATCTTATCAGTTACCTCCTGAGGGAAGGGCAGCAGGTACTGATTGTGAATATCTCCAGGGAAATGGATCTGCATCACCACCTGTTGAGGAAGGAAGAAGGGTTCAGAGCCTATTATAAAGCGCATCCTGCCGACATACAGATCAGGAAAACCGACATCCGCCAAACCGACTATAAGTCCGTGAAAAGCAAACTGCACAAGGCACTTGGCAAAACGCCGCCCGATGTGATTTTTGTTACCAATTCGCGCGTAGCTACCGTGGGCCGCTACCTGGAAGAAGCCGGGCTTACACATATCAGGTTAATAGGCTACGACTTCCTGGCTGAGAACATTGACTACCTGAAAAAATCAGTGATCGATTTCCTTATCTGCCAGAAACCGCAGGAGCAGGGCCACAAAGGCATTATGGCGTTATACGATCATCTTACACATGCCGCTGTTATTGAACGGCAGCAGTATATGCCTATCGATATCATCACCAGGGAAAATTATCTTAACTACCGTAACTGACCCGTTTTCGCATCTTTCCAAAAAAAATATAACTACCGTAACTGCCCCGTTTTTATATCTTCCAAAAAAATATAACTACTGTAACAGCTCCGTTTTTACATCTTCTGAAAAAAAATATTTTACAACAGATAGCATTTTCTGGATTTTATTTCTATATTCGTGTACGTTAACGAAAATGATGGCTTTGTAAATCCGATCACTTTCGTTAACCTATATGGAATTGTGCTTTTGGGGCGATTCCTCTTTTTTACCTTTTTTTCGTGTACGTTAACGGTATTTTTCATCTGTCGTTTTAACAGCCTGTATATTTCATCGTTTGGCATTAGTCAACCAAAATGCGCTACGCTTTATTCCGGATAAAGAGTAGGCAACGGGTATTTATTGATCACTGCTGTGTACTTATCGAATTAGGCCAGAACCAAAATCACTACCACCATGAATGCAATTGTCAAGTTTAAACATCTGTACCTATGTATAACGATGTTGGCGATTTCCCGGCACTACGCCGCGGCCCAAACGCCGGGTGTTGTAAAGGGCGTCATCACCGATGAAAAAGGCGCTATTGTTCCCGGCGCAAGCATCTACAATAAAAACAATAAGGAAACAGCGGTATCGGGAAATGATGGCGCTTATATTATTAAAGCCGGCAGCGGCGACAGCATCATCATCCAGATGATCGGTTATGAACGCTTTGGCTTTCTTACCAGGGCACAGCGACAGGTAAATGTAAAGCTGCTATCCCGCTCCGAAACACTAAAGGATGTAGTAGTAACGGCATTGGGTATACGAAGGGAGGAACGTGAACTGGGATATGCATTTTCCGAAGTAAAAGGAGAGGACATCAACAAAGCAAAAGAAACCAATGTGATCAACTCCCTCGCGGGAAAAGTACCGGGGCTTATCATCAACAGCACGGCCGGCGGACCATCAGGTTCTTCCAGGGTGATCATCCGCGGAAACACCAGTATTACCGGTAATAACCAGCCCCTGTATGTAATAGATGGTATCCCTATGGATAACTCCAACTACGGCCAGGTAGGCGATACAAAATTCGCTGAAGGCGTAGATATGGGAGATGCCATTTCCGCCATTAACCCGGATGATATTGATAAGATCAGCGTACTGAAAGGACCTTCTGCTGCTGCGTTATACGGCAGCAGCGCGGCCAACGGCGTTATCCTGATCACCACAAAAAAAGGTACCCGCTCAAAAGAACTGGGCGTGGAACTCAACAGCACTACTACCATTGAAAACCAGCTCACCAAGGTGGATGGTAACCAATACCTGTATGGTCAGGGCCGCTCGGGGCAACTGCCGCTGGATCAGTCGCAGGCCCAGAGCACTATGTTCACCAACTTCGGCCCGCGGCTGGATCCAGGTCTCAGCGTTATCGGGTTTGATGGCGTAACCAGGCCATATGCCCTCGCCAAAAATAATTTCGGCAGCTTCTTCAGAACAGGATCTTCACTGAATAACACCTTGTCGCTTACCAATGCCACCGACAAATCCAACTTCCGCTTCTCCGTATCGGACCTGCGGTATAAAGACATCTTGCCGAACAGTGACATCCGCCGCAATAACTTTACGTTTAGCGGGCGCTCCAAATTCGGCAGCAAACTGGATGTGGATGTGAGAGCCACCTATCTGAATGAAAAAGTGACCAACAGGGCAGGATTGGGAGATGCACCAACCAACGTAGGGCAAAACTTTAATGGTCTCGCTAACAACATCGATCAGTCCGTTTTTTCCGATACCTATAAAAGCGCACAGGGCGAGTACGTGGAATGGGGCGGTGGACAATACCGCCTCAATCCTTACTGGGTGCTGTATGAAATGTCGAACGTTACGCTGAAAGACAGGCTCACCGGCGCTTTCAACGCTACCTATACCGTTAATAAATGGCTGAGTTTACTGGCAAGGGCTTCCACAGATATCACCTTCCTGGATTATCGGAAATATAGTCCGCGTACCACGCCGCTGGCGCTTTCCGGTATGATGAATGTAACCAACCAGAAGTACTCCACCACCCAGGCAGATTTCATGGCTACCATTACCAAAAAGATCACGCCGGATCTCAACTTCTCCGCGAGGCTGGGCGCCAGTTTGAATAAGCGGGTACGGAAAGGAACCAATGCCACCTATTCCAATATGACCGTTACGGATGTTATCAGCATCAACAGCTACCAGGATAAAAGTTTGGAAGAAAATAACCAGCGCAGGGAAATAAGATCGGCGTATGGATTGTTTACATTTGGTTATAAAAACTATCTCTACCTGGATGCTACGGTGAGAAGGGACGCCTCTTCTACTTTACCTGTAAACAATAACGTATATACGTACCCGTCAGTTTCTTCCAGCTTCATTTTTACCGATGCGTTTAAGATGAGGAGTGATGTGTTATCGTTCGGAAAAATAAGGGCTTCATGGGCGGAAGTAGGAAATGATACCGATCCTTATATGCTGGATGTGTATTACAGTTTATACCCGCTGGCATTCAACGGTGTGCAGCCGGCTAACCTGGCTACCAAAATACTGCCCAATGTGAACCTGCGGCCCACCAGGACCCGTTCATTTGAAGCAGGTACCAACCTGAAATTCTTTAACGGCAGGTTGAATTTTGACGCCACTTACTACACTTCCCATTCAAGAGACCAGATCAATATCGTGCCGGCGCCGCTCTCTTCCGGTTATCCGAAGCAGATCATCAATGCAGGTATGATCACCAATAAAGGAATAGAATTATTGTTATCCGGCACACCTGTATCTAAAAAGAATTTCTCCTGGGATCTTACTTTGAATTTTGCGCGGAACATCAATAATGTAGAATCGCTGGCAGATGATGTGCCTTTTATTACTTTATCTGAAGCAAGATGGCTTGGGCTACTGGTAGCAGCCATGCCCGGCGAGAAGTATGGCGCAATTCTCGGGTACGATTACCAGCGGGATCCTGATGGCAACGTGATCCTCAACCCCACTTCCCTGAACCCGATGCCAACAACAGACAGGAGAGTACTGGGCAAAGGCGTGTTCGACTGGACCGGCGGTGTGGTAAGCCGTTTCAATTATAAGAACTTCAGCCTCAACGCTGCCTTTGATGTAAAGTATGGCGCAGACATTTTTTCTATGACCGACCTGTTTTCCGTAGTGCGTGGCAGCAGTGTGAAAACCCTGCCAGGCCGCGAAGAATGGATACAGTCGGAGCAGGAGCGCCTGGCGGCAAAGAAATCGCTTGGCGAATGGCAGGCCATGGGTAAGGTAAGAGGATATGTACCTGAAGGCGTGGTACAAACCGGTACGGATACAGACGGTAAACCTGTGTACACCAAAAATACCAGGGCGGTAGATCCTTCTGTTTACTGGAGCAATTTTTATTCCGATGGTAATGGCATCGCCGTACCGTTCATTTACAAAGCCACTTATGTAAAGGTGAGAGAAATTACTTTGTCGTACCGCCTGCCGGCTACCTTCAACAGGAGAACGGGGCTCAAGGATGCTTCCGTAAGTTTTGTAGCAAGAAATCCGTTTATCATCTATAAAGACATTCCCAATGTAGATCCCGACTCCAATTACAATAATGGTAACGGGCAGGGACTGGAATATGGATCGCTGCCGTCGAGACGGGGCTGGGGAATTAATCTGAATGTTAAGTTCTAAACGATCAAACATGACAGACATGAAAATCAAAAGCAACAATCCAATGAGATATATTATACCGGCGCTGTTACTGTTGTTGTCGGCCTGCAACAAGTTCGGGGACCTGAACACCGATCCTACAAAGTCGAGCAAAATAAACCCCGAAAACCAGCTGATATTTGCGCAGCTTTGGTTTTCAGGTGATCTTGGCACACAGGAACGGACCAACAGCATTGTGCTGATGCCCATGATGCAGCAGCTGGGCGCCGCTTATTATGCGCGTGTAGGCGGTATGTATATCAAAGATATTACCCGCCTGTGGGTGATGTGGGAAAACAGTTACCAGAATGATGTGGTGAACATCGTAGACGCTGTGGAACGTACCAATGGCGTGGAAGGGAAAACCAACCTCAATGCCATCTGCCGGATCATGAAGGTATACACCTTTGCCAGGCTCACGGATCTTTATGGAGATATTCCTTACTCACAGGCCGGCAGTGCTTTCTATACGCAGGTAAAACGCCCGGTGTATGATCCGCAGCAGGACATCTACAATAATTTTCTTGAAGAGCTGAAAGCAGCTTCTGCACAGTTAGATCCCGCGAAGGACAAAGTGCCAAACGAAATATTTTATAAGGGAGATATCAATGCCTGGAAGAAGTTTGCCAACTCACTCCGTATCCGCCTGGCGCTTCGCCTGGTGAAACGCGACGTTGAAAAAGCAAAGAAAGAAGTGCAGGATGCCTTCAATGCGGCCGGCGGCGTAATGAGCAGCAGCGCGGATAACTGCATCACCAGACATATGGACATCCAGAATAATTACTCCGATCTGCGGGGCAACTCTGTATCTGTGGCCATCAACCAGCAAAGCGCTATGCCAAAGATCGTAAGCACTTTCCTTGACCAGCTGAAAAATACCAGCGACCCGCGGCTGAATTATATTCCCCGTTGCTACAAGCAGAACATACCGCTGAAGCCTTTTGAAAGAGAAGATATTACAGAGCAGGTGAAGGCCAGTGTACTCGGACTGGTAGGGTCCAAACCGGGGAAATATGTGTATGAGGACTGGGTAGGCCCTGTTAGCATTAAACTTGCCAATGGCGCTAATTATAGTGCAGTGAACGGTGATCTTAAATGTGAGATCAACAATTGTTTTATCCGTAACAACGCTCCCTTCCTGCACCTGACCTATGCGGAAGTGGAGCTGTTGCTGGCCGATGCTTCCGTACGCCTGGGGCTCACACTGGGCGCGGATGCGGCCACACATTACCGGAGAGGGGTGGAGGCAGCCATGAAACAGCTGAGCCTTTATCCCGGCGGGCCGGTAATACCCGATGCGGAAATATCCGACTTCCTGGCAAATAATCCCCTGCAGGCAGGCACTGAACTGAAGCAGATCAATAACCAGTTATGGCTGGAACTAATGCTGAATGGCCCCGAGTTGTTCGCCAACTGGCGCAGAACCGGGTATCCCGAGCTGGTGGCTACGCCCAATAATGAATCCACTTCCACTACCATCCCGAGAAGGTTCCAGTATCCGCTGTCTGAAAAAGAGCAGAACAAGGTAAATGTGCAGGCGGCTATTGACCGTATTGGGGAAGACGATTGGCTGAAACGGGTATGGTGGGACAAAGAATAAACATCCAAAAACAGGTATAAAAATATTCACTGATGAAAGGATCAACTTATTTATTGCTGGCGTTTTTAACAGGGTGCTGCTTCTTTGCTGCATGTAAAAAAGACGAGGCAGATACACAGGCAGACGGCAGGCCATTTACACCGCGTATATTCAATGAAGTATCGGTGTTCCCTGAAAGTCCGGATAGCGTGAGAGTAATGTCTGTCGGAGAAACGTTGCCATTTACCGGGCTGCAATATTCTCCCGGTGGGAAGGCAAAAATTTCCTGGAAAGTAAATGATGCGGAAGTATCCACTGCCGACAGCTTCCTGTTCAAGGCTGCCGAAGGCGGTGCATTCCGCATCCGGCTGGAGGTATCTTACGGGGGATTCACCACCAGCAGGTACCGCGATGTATTTGTAATACCTGATACCTATAAAAAGAAAGATGCTGCCGGTGTAGTGCTGGCCTACCTGAACGATACGGCCGGTTATAAGTATATCGACTGGAGCACCATCACGCACCTGGCCTACAAGGTAGCCACTATCAATGCCGCCGGCGTGGTAGATGTATCAAAGGGAGAAGCTTACCGCAAAGCGGAAGAGCTTACCGGCAGGGCCCACCTGAACGGTGTGCCGGTACTGCTGAGTATCAGCGGCGCACTTTCCGGCGACGGATGGAGCGTAAGCCAAAGTAACAATTTTGGCGCAGTGATCACCGATGCTGCAAAGAGGGCAACACTGGTAAAATTCATTACCAGCTATATTGCTGCGAAGAAAATGGACGGCGTGGATATTATGATGACGGATATCAATGCTTCCGCAGCCATCATCAACGATAACATTGCCGCCACCGGCCTGCTGCTGAACGAACTGCGGGCAGCGCTCGGTGCAAACGCTATCATTTCCGTAACCGTACCCACCAACCAGTATTACAGCCGCTATCCCGACCTCTCCGCCGCTACCTGGCTGAATGTGCATGCATTTGAAGACGGGCAGCATGTAGGCCCGGGAAAAGTACCCGGACAACCTTCAGGATATAATTACTTTGTAACAGGAGCGCAGCTCTGGAAAGCAAAGTATCCCGCTTCCAAACTGGTGATCGGCATGCCCGCATTTGGGCTGAGATATAACCAGCTGGATGCCGATGGGAACAACCTCGGCTGGACATCCTATAACTATATTCCCTACAAGGATATTCTGGCAGCAGTGCCCACCGCAGCGGATAAAGAATACGCGGATATTTCAAAAGGCGTATATTTCAACGGGCTGCCGCTGGTAACGCAGAAGGCTACCTACCTGAAGCAGAACGGTTTCCTGGGCGCATATATCTGGACAGGCGATTACGATGTAAAAGGCGCTAATTCTTTAACCGCAACGATCTTCAATTTATTAAAATGAGTATACTGCAACGCAGCTTCTTCTTTCTTTTCACTATCTTCTTTACCACGCAGGTAAAGGGACAGTTCAAGGTAGTAGGCTATATCCGCGCTACCGGCGATATTGTATCAGACCTGCAGAAAGTGGACCTGGAAAAGGTGACCCATTTGAATATAGCATTTATTAACCCCGATACTACCGGCATTTTCCGCGCATTCCCTGCATTGGATACAGTGGTTAGCATGGCGCATGCAAGAAAGGTAAAAGTGCTGATGTCGTGCGGCGGTGGCAGCCGTCATGTTTACTATGCAAAGCTGTTATCCGACGGGTGGCGGCAAACCGTAGTTGACCGCTTCATTGCATTTGTAGACCGCTACCACCTGGATGGTATAGATGTGGATATTGAAGGAGATGATATAGACAGTAACTATGAAAATTTTGTGGTGGCGCTGAAAGCGCCGCTGCAAAGCCGGGGCAAGCTGCTTACCGCTGCCCTGGCGTATTACACCCGTAACAGGATTTCCGATAAAGCCCTGCAGCAGTTTGATTTCATCAACATGATGGCGTATGATAAAACAGGGCCCTGGCGGTTAACCGATCCTACACAGCATGCACCGATGTCGTATGCAGTGGATCACCTGGACTACTGGAGCCATGAAAGAAAAGTACCGAAAGAAGCGCTGGTGGTTGGTCTGCCTTTTTACGGGTATGGCTTTGGACCGTTGCCGGATACCAATAACATTTTCCGGTCTATGTCGTACCGCGAAATCATTGCCCGGTTCCCTGGCGCGGAAAAGCATGATGAAGTGAAGTTTCCCGGCAACGGTGGTACGATTTACTATAACGGGAAACCCACCATCCGGGATAAAACGGCGCTGGCGCTGCAAAGGGGCGGCGGCGTGATGATCTGGCATTTGCTGGGCGACAGTACCGGCACTTATTCTTTGCTGAATGTAATTCACGAAACGGTTGATAAAAATAAGTAGTACTATGAAAGCAAAGCGGTTATTAACAGCAGTGTTACTGTTGGGCATGTATTTTTCAGCGGCGGGGCAGGCCGATACTTTTCGCGTGAAAGGTTTTCATCTCGACCTGCGTATACAGGTGATGAAAATGCCGGCCCTGAAAGCATTTGCACGGCAATTGAGCGAACATGGCGTAAACACGCTGGTGATGGAATGGGAGGCCACCTACCCTTACCGGGAACATGCTGTTATACCTAACCGTTATGCCTACACGCGTGAGGAAGTGGTAGATTTTGTAAAGTACTGCAATGGATTGGGGATAGATGTAATTCCCCTGCAGCAAAGTTTTGGTCATGTGGAATATATTCTCCGTCACTGGCGCTACCGGGAGCTGAGGGAAGACCAGAAAGATTATTCACAGGTAAATCCTACTAAAGAAGAATTATGTAAAACGCTTTTCAGGGATCTTTATAAAGATCTTATTTCCACACATACCTCCCGCTACATTCATATTGGCGGTGATGAAACTTACCTGCTTGGCCACTCGGAAGCATCTAAACAAAAGGTGGAGAAAGTGGGTAAGGGACGTTTGTATGGCGACTATATAAAAATGCTTTGCGAACTGGTGGTAAGCCTGGGTAAAGTGCCGGTGGTATGGGCGGATATTGCACTGAAATACCCGGATGCATTACAGGGATTACCTAAACAAACTGTTTTCATCGACTGGAACTATGGCTGGGATCTTCACCGTTTTGGCGATCATGAAAAACTGATGCACAGCGGCTTTGAAATATGGGGCTCACCGGCTATCAGGAGCGGACCGGATAATTATTTCCTGACCGATTGGGAGAAGCATTTCAAAAATATCCATGATTTCATTCCACAGGCGCGTACCCTGGGTTACAGTGGTATGATCATGACTTCCTGGTCTACCTCCGGCCTGTATTCCCCTGTATTTGAAACGGCTACTGATATCACCGACCTGTATGCCATCCGCAGGGTATATCCTATTACCGGCTTTGATATGCTCATAGCTGCTTATTTCGAAAGTTTGCGCAGCACCACAGCGCTGGATGCGGAGAACTTTATTGCAGGCTATTGCAACCGCACCTATGGTTTTAATGAAGCACAGGCTATGGCATTCTGGAATGCGTTGAAGAAAGCGCCGTATGAAGTATCTCAGGGCATGGTAGTGAAGAAAGGCGTATCGCTCGCTGCTTTGCTTGACAGCGCCAGGGAAACAGCCACTGTGCTGCGTTCCCTTAAGCCTGCAAAGAACCAGGCAAGCTTCGCGCATTTCGCGTTAATGAACGATATCCGGATCTTTTACCTGTCTTGTTTGCTGGTAGAAGCTAAGATGAACGATGTTAATTATACCCGTGATAAAGCAACGGCATTGCTGCAGCAACTGAACAGCCTGCAACCAGAACTGTTAAATAGGCGCTTCGCGCAGATGAACAAAGATGTGTTATATCCTGCGGAGATTAACACCGAGAACACTTTACGTAATGAAAGATGGAACCTGTTAAAAAGCAAGCTGGAAGCTAACAAATGACACACATGAATATTGAGGCGACACTGGTGAAGAAGAAAAATGATACCATTCCCATTGTGATCATCGGGTTAATGTTTTTTATTTTCGGAATGGTCACCTGGATCAATGCTATCCTGATCCCTTATTTTAAGATTGGTTGTGAATTAAATAATTTTCAATCGTACCTGGTAGCCTTTGCTTTTTATATTGCTTACCTGGTAATGTCGTTGCCGGCTGCTTACCTGCTGAAGAGAACAGGGTTCCGCAAAGGGATGATGATCGGTTTCTGGATCATGGCGGCGGGCACCCTGTTGTTTGTGCCGGCCGGTATGATGAGAGCTTACCCGCTTTTCCTGGCTGGTCTTTTTACGATAGGGCTTGGCCTGGCGATCCTGCAAACCGCGGCTAACCCGTACATTACCATACTTGGCGATAAGGAACGGGCAGCGCAGCGGTTCAGCATAATGGGCATCTGCAATAAAGCCGCCGGCATACTGGCGCCGCTTTTATTTGCAGTAGCTATTATCCGGCCTGGTGATCAAACGCTTTTCAATGAGCTTCACGGGATGCAGTACCCGGAAAAAGGTATAGTGCTGGATCAGCTGATCCAACGGGTGGTGGCGCCTTACGCCATGGTAACCGCCGTTTTGTTTTTGCTGGGATTAATGATCCGGTTTTCTCCTTTACCGGAAATAGATACAGATGGAGAAGATACCGCATCTGCTGCGGCGCATACAAACAGGAAGAGCGTGTTGGAGTTCCCTCACCTGGTACTGGGAGCGGTCGCTATTTTTTTTCACGTAGGGTCGCAGGTAATTGCAGTGGATAGCATTATCAATTATGCTTCCGGTATGGGCATGCCTTTCCTGGAAGCAAAAACATTTCCGTCATACACTTTATCGGCTACTATTACAGGGTATATACTTGGTATATTACTGATACCAAGGTTTTTGTCGCAACTCACTGCGTTGCGTATCTGTACCGTACTTGGGCTTTTATTCAGCTGCATGATCCCGCTTATTCATGGTGAAGTAACGTTGTTCGGACATCGTACCGATGTATCCGTGTGGTGTATTGTATTGCTGGGATTTGCCAATTCTATGATATGGGCGGGTATATGGCCGCTGGCACTGGACGGCCTGGGGCGGTTTATAAAAACCGGCGCATCGCTGCTGGTGATGGGATTGTGCGGTAATGCCATCCTGCCGTTGTTATATGGTTACTGGGCCGATAAATATGGTTTGCGTACAGCCTACCTGGTATTGCTGCCCTGTTATGGCTACCTGATCTTTTATGCTTTTTATGCCTATGGTATGAGGAGCTGGAAACGTAAAACCGGGATTGAAAAATGAAATACCTGAAGATATATAACGGCACGGTGCTTACACCGCAACGCACTATCAAAGATGGCTGCGTGATCATTGCAAACGGGATTATTGAAGAAGTAAGCGACAGGAATATTGAAGTTCCCGGCGCTATAGCAATAGATGCCCGTGGAAAATATATTGCGCCTGGTTTTATAGACATGCATGTGCATGGCGGCGGCGGGCGTGATTTTATGGACAATACCCTGGAGGCGTTTTTGCAGATAGCAGCCATACATGCACAGTATGGCACTACCGCCATGATGCCTACCACGCTGAGTTGCGACAAACAGGACCTGCTGGATACGCTTAGCATTTATGAGCAGGCGTGTAAACAAAACCACCAGGGCGCCAGTTTTGAAGGGCTGCATATCGAAGGCCCTTATTTTTCCATGCAACAGAAAGGAGCGCAGGACCCGCGTTATATCCGTGACCCTGACCCTGCAGAATATATAGACATACTTTCCCGTTCCAATGCCGTGAAAAGATGGAGTGCAGCACCTGAATTACCGGGCGCGCTGGCATTCGGGAGGTATTTAACCAACAGGAATATTCTTGCTGCACTGGCCCACACGGATGCTGTTTATGAAGAAGTGGTAAAAGGATATGAAGCAGGGTTTACACATGCCACCCATTTTTATTCCTGTATGTCGGGTGTTTCGCGCCGTAATGCATTCCGCTATGCCGGTGTAATTGAAAGCGCTTACCTGCTGGAAGGCATGACGGTAGAGATCATTGCAGACGGCATTCATTTACCGGCGCCTTTACTGAAGCTGGTGTACAGGATCAAAGGTCCTGAATGTACCGCGCTGATCACGGATGCCATGCGTGCCGCCGCTATGCCCGAAGGCCCTTCCGTATTGGGCAGTTATAAGAACGGGCTGGAGGTAGTGGTGGAAGATGGCGTGGCTAAACTGCCGGACCGCAGCGCTTTTGCGGGCAGTGTGGCTACTGCAAACCGGCTGGTGCGTAACATGATTGAACTGGCGGAGGTACCCCTCCGTGATGCGGTAAGGATGATGAGTGAAACACCGGCAACTATACTCGGTATACAAAACAGGAAGGGAACCCTGGTAAAAGGGAAAGCCGCTGATGTTGTCATCTTTGACAACAACATACACATCGATGCTACTATCGTAAACGGTAACATCGTGTACATGACGGAAGAAAGTTTTTCCGGTCATCTCATTTAAATAAAATAAACATGATAAGGGAATTTAAAGCAGGGCAGTTAACAGTGAAAATTTATCCTGAGCGAAGGGCAATGGGCAACGCTGCTGCGACTATGATATCCGCCAGGCTCCGGCACTTGCTGGAGCAGCAGGAAGAAGTAAATATCATTTTCGCGGCAGCGCCTTCCCAGGATGAAATGCTGGCCGCATTGGTAAAGGAAAAAGGCATTGAGTGGAGCCGTGTCAATGCTTTTCATATGGATGAATATACCGGCCTGCCGGCCGATGCACCACAGGGATTTGGTAATTTTCTGAAGCAACGGATCTTCGGTCTGCTTCCTTTCCGTTCGGTAAATTATATAGATGGAAGCGGTTCCGAAGCAGCATGTGTAAAGTACGCCAGCCTGTTGCAAACCCATCCTGCCGATATAGTGTGTATGGGAATAGGGGAGAACGGGCACCTGGCTTTCAACGATCCGCCGGTGGCCGATTTTAATGATCCGCTGCAGGTGAAAATAGTGGCGCTGGATGAAGTATGCCGGCAGCAACAGGTGAACGATGGTTGTTTTGCCACACTGGAAGCAGTACCCACACATGCGGTGACCTTAACCATTCCTACCCTGCTACAGGCGCCCGCTGTTTTTTGCGTGGTGCCGGGCACAAGGAAAGCAATGGCTGTATACGATACCATTCACCAAAACATACAGCAACAGTATCCTTCCACCATTTTGCGGAATCACAGCGGGGCGGTGCTTTTCCTGGATGCGCAGAGCAGTGATCAGTTAAGCGTTCAAAAAGAAGGATGATGCGAAAACTGGAAGTACCCTTTATTCCATTGGATGGCAAGCCCGCGCCAGCCGCCATCAGCAGGCTGCTCGACGGATTGCCGCCGGTGCCCATCAGCTGTAACCCGTGGCCGCAATACGCCCACACGGTGAAGGCCGCGTTTTCCATGGCGCATAGTGAAGATGCGATCCTGCTGAAATATTATGTGAAAGAAAGCCACCTGCTGGCTGCCGCTTCCACCAACGGGGATATTCATAAAGACAGCTGCGTGGAATTTTTTGTTGCCTGTGATGATAACGGGAATTATTATAACCTGGAGTTCAATTGTATCGGCTGGTGCAAGGCAGGCTTTGGATCGAGCCGCGATAACAGGGCGCCATTGCCTGTTACTGCTACCGATCTTATTGCCACGGCTACGCAAATTACTTCAGCCGTAGCAAATGGCAGGAGGTCGTTTATATGGGAGTTAACCGTGGTGATACCCACTGCTGTATTTAGTTATCATCACATTGTCAGGCTTACCACTATGAAAGTAAAAGGTAACTTTTACAAGTGCGGCGATGAAATGCCTGCCCCTCATTTTTTAACCTGGAACGATGTAAAGGCCGCTATGCCTGATTTCCATCGCCGGGAAGATTTTGCGGAGATATGTTTTCTTTAAATAATCATTTACCTGAAAAATGTACTGCGTATGAAAAGCATTTTTGTATGGCTGCTGGCAGCCGTTTGTTTTGCCAATTGTACTTCCTCAAAACCGGATGGCCCTGTTCAGATGGTACCCCGTAACAACACCAACACCGCAGTGGTGAACGGCGTAAACCAAACCACGATCCAGTTTTCCGGGTACACCTGGACCGTAAAAACACCCACCGGGCAGCAAGGCCCGCATAATAATTACTGGAGCGGCGATAACGTTTGGGTAGACAGCAACGGGCATTTACACCTGGTAATTAAAAAACATAACGATACCGGCAGATGGGAGTGTGCGGAAGTAACCAGCACGCAACCGTTCGGCTACGGTACCTACCAGTGGAAGATAGAAGGCGCCGTAAATGCGCTCGACAAGAACATTGTATTTGGTCTCTTCAACTATTCAGGCAACAGCCGTTTCGATGAAATGGATATCAAGTTTTCCCGCTGGGGTTATCCAAACGCACCCATACTGAATTACACCGTTTGGCCCGCCACCGGCGATACAGGGATCAATAACGTCACCTATGCAAAAGATTTTGTGCTGAACGGTACCTACACCACGCATCGTTTCAAAAGAACTGCCTCCTCCATTCATTTCCAGAGCCTGCACGGCTTCCAGGATGGCAACGTGAACCAGTTTGAAACAAAAACCTGGGCTTCGCCTACCTCTATCAGCACTTTACAAATGCCGGTACACATGAACCTGTGGCTGTTTGATGCGCCGCCATCCAATGGTAGTGCCGTGGAAATCATTATACACGAGTTTAAATTTACTCCCTTATCTTAGTTAACTATGAAAGCTGTACCGGAAAGATACCTTGCATTGGATGTGCTCAGGGGAATGACTATTGCTTTCATGATAATAGTGAATACGCCCGGCAACTGGAGCGCCATTTATGCACCCTTGAAACATTCTGACTGGAACGGTTGTACCGTTACAGACCTGGTGTTCCCTTCCTTCCTTTTCGTGGTAGGGAACGCGCTCAGCTTTAGTATGAGAAGGTTGAACACCCTTTCCCATAGGGTATTTGCAGGCAAGGTATTCCGGCGTACGCTGATCATTTTTATTATTGGGGTATTGCTGGGTGTTTTCCCTTTTGTACAGTTTGAAGAAGGACATTATGTATGGAGAAGCCTGGCCAATACCAGGCTATGGGGCGTATTGCAACGTATCGCTGTTTGTTACTGCATTGCAGCATTTATGATCCGTTACATGAGCAAACGTACACTCGTTATCAGCAGTGTGTGCATATTGCTGCTTTACTGGTGGGTATTATATTATTTTGGTACGCCGCCGGAGCGTTATAGTATGGAAGGCAATGCGGTAGGGCGGTTAGACAGGCTTTACTTATCTCCCGGGAATATTTATAAGCATTATGGTTATCCGTTTGACCCGCTGGGCTTACTCAGTACTTTCCCGGCAGTGGTGAATGTAATAGCCGGTTACCTCACGGGTATTTTTGTACAGCAGCACGGAAAACATCGCGGCGGTATTATAAAGCTGTTACTGGCAGGGGCATTGATGGTGGTGGCAGGGCTGGTATGGGACCCGTTTTTTCCCATTAATAAGCCATTGTGGACCAGTTCCTATGTGCTGTATGCCACGGGTATTGTGTTGCTGGTACTTGCTGTGCTGATCGCTGTTGTAGAGGTATGGGCATTCCGTAAGTGGACGTATTTCTTTGAAGTGTTCGGTAAAAATCCGCTGTTTATTTACATTATTGCCGCAGTAGTAATTGTATCGCTGGGCATTATACGCATCAACGGGGCATCCGTGAAAGGGGTGATTTACAGGGAGGGTTTTACCAGTTGGTTATCTCCCAAAAATGCTTCCCTGCTGTTTGCTGTTATTTATATGTTGATGATATGGCTGACCGGGTATGTAATGGACCGGCGAAAGATATATGTTAAAGTATAATTTTGTGAAGATGACTTATTGTTGTCATATTAACATTTAATTATTACCTTGGTTGAAGGCATCTTATAAAAGATGCTCTTCAAAGCGCGAAGCAGTGATCCATACTTATCCACGTACTAGCATTATATACCTATTCCTGGCGTTGCTGGCTGTGTGCATTGATGCGCGGGCCCAACAGCAGCCTATCAGTCACCTCGGCATTGAACGGGGGCTGTCGAACAATTCCGTTACCTGTATCCACAAGGACCGTTACGGCTTTATGTGGTTTGGCACTTACGACGGGTTAAACCGTTTCGATGGCTACAGCTTTAAAGTATCCAGGCAGCAACTGAAAGCGCCTAATTCCCTGACCAATAACCGTATTGTTACCATAGCAGAAGATTCTACCGGTTATATGTGGGTGGGCACCAAGCATGGGGCCAACCGTTTGAATAGTCCAACGGGTTTGTTTCAGCCGGTTTATTATCAGCCGTGGAAAAAGCTGGATACCTTGCCGGTGTTATCAGAAGTGTATTCCATTGTTACCAACCGTAAAGGACAGGTATTCATGGGCACTTCCAGTCATGGTTTTCTTGTGTACCGGCCCAATAGCACCCTGGCAAGGCAAATTCCGCTGGTAAACGGCGACACTGTGCTGTCGGTTAATGTGCCTGCTATTGTGAACGATGCCCGGGGCCGTTGCTGGCTCATTGTACAAAACGTAGGGCTTTGCCGCTATGATGAGGAAAAACAACAGATCACGGTAGTGAACCGGCAACAGAAAAGAGGTAACTGTCTCCTGGCCGGTGTGAACGGGCAGTTATGGATGGGCACCGACGAGGGCGTATACAAATATGATCCTGCATCCAATACCCTTTCACGTTCCCTGGAAGCTACGCGGCAGCAGGATAGTAAAGTGATCAGCTTAACAACAGATGCAAACCGGCAGCTGTGGGTATCTACGGATGGCGACGGTATTTTTGTAATGCCTGCTGCAGGCGGCGCCGCGTGGCAGTTGCAAACCGGTAAGGATAAACTATCGCTCACCAGCAATGCCGTTTACGCCGTGTATGAAGATGATGATCAGCGTAAATGGATTGGCACCCTGCGCGGGGGCGTAAATATTATTGATAAACAAAAGTCCCGCTTTACCACCATCAATCCCAATGCCTTGCCCGGTAATAGTCCTGCTGCCAATTTTGCTTTTTCATTTTGTGAAGATGATAATAAAGATATCTGGATAGGTACCGACGGCG
This sequence comes from Chitinophaga sp., assembly GCF_035564935.1. GTDB lineage: Bacteria > Bacteroidota > Bacteroidia > Chitinophagales > Chitinophagaceae > Chitinophaga. Next base: position 17,247 of record NZ_DATMTE010000997.1, read on the forward strand.
CTGGTATTTCCGTATGGAACCGCCGGCAGGACAGTTACTCCGCGTTTGTTCACAAAGCGGGTATCCCCGGCTCACTCAGTAATAATAATGTAACGAGTATTATAAAAGACCAGGACAATAATATATGGGTAGCCACTTTCGGCGGCGGCGTAAACCGTTATAATAAGGCTACGCATACTTTTGAAAAATATCCGTGCAGCCTGAACGGGTATGAAGATAAGTTTGTGTGGAAGCTGTATCTCGATAACCAGAACACCCTGTGGGCCGGCACCTGCATGGGAGGCACCATTTACCGCTTCAACAGGGCCGCCAACCGTTTCGAATGCTTTGATCCCGGCCTGCGCGATATTATCACTATCTCAGAAGATAAAGCCGGCGAACTTTGGTTGGGTACTTTCAACCGGCTGATAAAAGCGGATACCAAAAACCGGCAGCACCGGTATTATGATATGGATTTTAATGTCCGTGCTATTTATGAAGACAAAGCCGGTCATTTCTGGATTGGTACAGAAGGAGGGGGCCTGGTGAAGTTCGACCGCCAAACCGGTAAAAGCAGTACCATTGCCCAACAGGAAGGACTGCCCAACAATGCGGTATTAAATATAGAGGAAGATAATAAAGGCAACCTGTGGATGAGTACCTATAACGGCATTGCCCGTTATAGCCCCGCCACGGGGCAGTGTAAGAACTTTTATGAGTCGGATGGGTTGCAGAGCAACCAGTTTAACTATAATGCTTCCCTGCGCCTGTCGACAGGAGAACTGCTTTTTGGCGGCATCAAAGGGTTTAATATTTTTGATCCCGCTGCCATTGAAGAAAAGAATGATTTTCCCGCACTGCTCATTGCCGGCCTGCGTATCTCCAATACGCCGTATGACCAGGAACAGCCGCTCACCACTTTGCAGGAACTGGTGCTGCCTTATGATAAGGCTGTTTTTTCGCTGGATTATGTAGCGCTGGAATATTCCTCCCCCGATAAGATCAGCTATGCATATTATATGGAGGGTTGGGATAACGACTGGAACTATGTGAATACACAACGGACCGCCAATTATACCCGCCTGCACGAAGGCAGCTATCGTTTCCGTATAAAAAGTACCAATGCCGATGGTACCTGGAATCCGCAGGAGCGCATCATAAAAATTACCGTTTTGCCTCCCTGGTACCGCACCTGGCTGGCATATATCATATATGGACTGCTTACAGGCGGATTGTTGTACGCCTATCGTTTTTACCAGCAGCGCCAGGCCCGCCTGCAGTATGAAATAGAATTATCGCGCCTGCATGCGGAAAAGGAAAAGGAAGTGCATGAGAAGAGATTATCTTTCTTCACCAATGTATCGCATGAGTTCCGCACCCCGCTCACACTGATCATCAACCCGGTAAAAGAATTGCTGTACAGTGACGGTCGCCAGATTGAAAGCAAGGACCTTACCATTGTATATCGCAATGCCCGCCGCTTGCTAAGCCTGGTAGACCAGCTGCTGTTGTTCAGGAAAGCCGACCAGGAAGAAGATCAGCTGAAAATTGTGCTACTGGACCTGGCAGCCATCTGCCGCGAGGTATACCTCTGCTTCACTCACCAGGCCAGCGTAAAAAAGCTGCAGTTCGATTTCAGTTGCGATACAGAACAGGTAATGGCATATGCCGACCGGGAAAAAATGGAAGTGGCTTTGTTTAACCTGCTGTCCAATGCTTTTAAATATACCCCCGACGGGGGCAGTATCCACTTCTCCCTGTCGGACACGGGGGAAGGTGTCGTGATCCGTGTGGCCGACAGCGGCTGCGGTATTCCCGCGGAAGTAGGGAACCGGTTGTTTGAGCGCTTTTACCAGGTATCAGGAAAAGATACCACCCTGAAGAACGGCTTTGGCATCGGGCTATACCTGGTGAAACAGTTTATCCGGGCGCATAAGGGTACAGTAGCCTATGAAAGCGAACCAGGAAGCGGCACCACTTTTACCATTACGCTGAAAAAAGGGAAGGAGCACCTGCATGGCTATCCCATTTATGAGGAAACCGCCGGCATGGAAACCTTGCTGGAAGAGCTGGTGGAAGAAGACGACCTCGCACTGATGGAGGCGGAGGAAGCTGCCGCAGAAGATACGCTTGATGTACTGTTATCGCCCCGGCCAAGCATGCTCATTGTAGACGACAACGAGCAGATACGCGACTATATTAAAAACATTTTCCGGGGCAGCTTCAATATCTACGAAGCCTCAGAAGGTGGTGAGGGCTACCAGCTGGCCAGCCGGCACCTGCCGGACATTATTATCAGCGATGTATTAATGGAGGGGCAAAGCGGTATTGAGTTGTGCCGGCAGATCAAGTCGGACCCGGCGCTTGGGCATATCCCGGTGGTATTGCTTACCGCCAGTTCTTCCCCTGAAATAAAACTGAAGGGCATTGAAGGCGGGGCAGACGATTACCTGAGCAAACCATTTGATAAAGAACTTTTTGTAGCGCGCATCACCAATATCATCCGCAGCCGCAATACCCTGCAGCAATATTTTTATAAGGAAATTACCCTGAACACCGGCAACCAGAAAATATCAGCGGAGTACAAGGAGTTCCTGCACCGCTGTATTGCCGTTACAGAAAAGCATCTTGATAACCCCAACTTTAACATCAAGCTGTTTGCCCTCGAAATAGGGATCAGTCATTCCACACTTTATAAAAAGGTGAAATCCATTTCAGGACATTCCGTCAGCGAGTTTATCCGTTTCATCCGGTTAAGGAAGGCAGCCGAGCTGCTTATCAATACCGGTTGCAATGTAAACGAGGCGGCTTTCCAGGTAGGCTTTAACGATGTGAAGTACTTCCGCGAGCAATTTTGTAAAGTATTCGAGATGAACCCCTCGGCTTATATCCGGAAGTACCGCAAGAAATTTAATGGAGCGAAGGTTGTCTGAGTCAGACAAAATCCGCTCCATTCCTGATCTCTCCCCCTAAATAGGCGAATCTCTCCCCCTTGTTTCAGGATGAATCATCCGAATTTTACCCCTGTCAACCAATGTAATGCGTGGCATACGGCTACCGTCATTCTCAAAAGTAATATCCAACGTTATGAAAAAAAGCTACTGTAGTGTGCGGTCTTTTTTACGGATAACATATGTTGTCCTATTGTCCCTGACCTCATTGCCACTTTTTACCTTTGCCGCCGTTAAACCGGCCGGCGTTATCATTACCGGTAAGGTAACTGATGAAAAGGGGAACGCCCTGATAGGCACCACCATCGTGGTGGAAGGTACCCAGAAATCCACCTCTGCTGATGCGGACGGTAATTACCGGATAGACGTACCCGATGGCCGGCGGATGCTGGTATTTTCCTGTATCGGGTATATTACCCGGAAGGTGCCGCTGGGCAGCGGGTCTGTATTGAACGTAAAAATGCAACCCGATGAAAAGAACCTGGGCGAGGTGATAGTGGTGGGCTACGGGGTGCAGAAAAAAGTAACCGTTACCGGCGCGGTAGCATCTATCGGTACAAAAGAACTGCTGCAATCGCCCGTTGCCAACGTATCCAATATGCTGGTAGGGCGCTTACCCGGCCTGATAGCCGTACAGCGCAGCGGGGAACCCGGCCAGGATGGTTCCAGTCTGAAGATCCGCGGTATTGGTACCCTGGATGCCGGCTCCGGTTCCGATCCGCTTATCATGGTAGATGGTATTGAACGCTCCAACATCAACCAGATAGATCCCAACGAAATAGAAACCATCAATATCCTGAAAGATGCTTCTTCTACCGCTGTTTACGGGGTGAGGGGCGCCAACGGCGTTATCCTGATCACCACCCGCCGCGGTAAACTGGGCCCTCCTAAGCTGAGTTTAACTTCTAACCTGGGCCGGCAAAGCCCCACACAGCTGCCCAAAATGGTGAGCAGCTACGAATACGCCCTGCTGAAAAATGAAGCGTTGAAGAACGACGGTAAAGAGCCTTACTTTACCGAAGAAGACCTGGAATTATTCAAATCCGGGAAAGACCCGGTGTTCCATCCCAGCGTGGATTGGTTTGATGTGATGCTGAAACCTTACTCTTTACAGTCGCAGCACAACCTGAACATCAGCGGCGGTACCCAGCTGGCGCGGTACTTTATTTCAGGCGGCTATTTTGATCAGAACGGGGCATACCGGTATGCCGACTATAACCCCGAGTTCAGCGCCAATCCAAAATACAAAAGGTATAACTTCCGCTCCAACTTCGATTTTGATGTAACGCCTTTGTTTACCGTGAAGGTAAATCTTGGAGGGCAGGTGGAAAACCAGAACTACCCGGCAAAATCCGCCGGCGATATTTTCTTCGATGTGCTTTCCGCTAATCCTTTCAGCAGCCCGGGTATTGTAGATGGCAAGCTGGTAACGATTTCCGGTGCTGTAAACGCCAGGAATCCGCTGCTTACCATGCTCAATGCAGGCTACCAGCAGTTGTTCAAAAGCAATGTAAATTCTTCCGTTATCCTGAATCATAAACTGGATTTTATTACCGCCGGTTTATCTGCCCGCGGTACTATTGCGTACGATAGCTGGTACAGCCACTCCGTGCGGCGTTCCAAAAACAACGTGACCTATCTTGCTGTAAAGGACCCGGCCAATGCCGGTAATGTTTTGTACGTGCCGCAGGGCGAGGAAACCACGCTTGGCTTCAGCGAAGGGTATGACAAGCGTCGCAAAATATATGGTGAACTGGCATTGGATTACAACCGCACTTTTGGCGCGCATAATGTAACGGGGTTGTTGCTTTATAATCAAAGCAAGGCTTATGCGCCGAGTCTTACCTATAAAGTGCCCAATGCCTACCTGGGCATGGCCGGCCGCGTTACCTATAATTATAAAAGCCGCTACCTGGTAGAGTTTAACATGGGGTATAACGGTTCGGAGAACTTCCCCGAGGGCAGCCGCTTTGGCTGGTTCCCGGCTTATTCGCTGGGTTGGGTGGCTTCCGATGAACCTTTCTTTCCAAAAAGTAAATACCTCACTTTCCTGAAAATAAGAGGTTCTTATGGAGAAGTGGGTAATGATAAGCTGTCTGATATTTTCAATGGGGGCGCACGCTTCCTGTACCTGCCTTCTGCTTTTGCCTATGGCGGCGGGTATAATTTCGGAGAGGTGGGCTCTACTTATCAATGGTATGGCGGTTCCTATGAAGGTAAGCTGGGCAACCCTGATGTTACCTGGGAAAGGGCGAAGAAATCGAATATTGGTCTTGAAATGAAGTTGTTCGACAACCGCTTCTCTTTCACCGGTGATTATTTCCGGGAGAAGCGTAATAATATCCTGGCCATGCGTGGCGCCGTGCCTGGTATAGTGGGTGTGAGCGACCTGCCGGCCTATAACCTGGGCAGGGTAAGTAACAGCGGTTTTGAAATGGAAGCCGGGTATAATGATCATGTAGGCAGCGTGAATTACTGGCTGAAGGCTAACTATTCTTTTGCCCGTAACAAGATAGAATTTAAAGATGAGGCGCCGCGTTCCTATCCTTATCAGAATGAAACCGGTAACCCGGTGGGGCAGTATTTTGGCCTGGTGGCAGAAGGATTGTTCAACAGCTGGGAAGAGATCAACGATGCAAAAAGACCGCAATCGTCTTACGCACCCGGCGTAAATGGCCGTGATGCTTTGCAGCCGGGCGATATCCGCTATAAAGATGTGAACGGGGATGGCGTCATTAATAACGACGACCAGATGCCCATAGGCTACTCTCAGTTCCCGCAGATCATTTATGGTTTTTCATTTGGCGGATCCTTTAAAGGATTTGATGCTTCGTTGTTGTTCCAGGGTGCAGGCAGGGCGTCGGTATACCTGGAGCAAATGGCCGCATGGCCTTTTGATACCGACTGGCGCAATGCCATGACCGTTCACCTGGAACGGTGGACGGAAGAAAGATATAAGGCGGGTGAGAAGATCACTTTTCCGCGGTTGTCGCAAAGCCCTGCCGGCAATAACTATCAGCGTTCCAGCTACTGGCTGAAGGATGCCAGTTATGTGCGGTTGAAGAACGTGGAGATCGGCTACACATTTACCGAAGGTATTTTAAAACGTGCAAAGATCGGCAGCATACGGGTATATGCCAATGGTATGAACCTGGTTACCTGGTCGTCGCTCAAAACCTATGACCCTGAGGCGCCGGATGGCCGCGGGCAGTTTTATCCGCAGCAAAAAGTGTATAACGTAGGGTTGAATCTGCAGTTCTAAAAAAACAAACTATGCAACAAGTAAAATACTATATCATATTAAGCCTGCTGTTGGGCGCTTTCTTTTCCTGCAAGAGGGATTTTCTTGAGAAACCGCCATCCGTGGATATTACCGAGGATACTATTTTCTCGAAGATCAGGAATGCAGAAACATTTTTGTACGATGTATATGGCAACAGTATGCCTTCGGGTTTACCAACCGGGTGGAGCAATACCAGCAGCGGCGGTATCGTAGCCGGTGTACTGGCTGCTGCCTGTGATGAAGGGGATATTGCCGACAGCTGGCCAGGCGCCAACCGTTTCAACGAAGGACAATGGAATGCCAACGACAACCCGGAAGATGATTTCAGTACCCATTATAAAGCCATCCGCAAGGCCAATATTTTTATGGAACGTATTGACGGCGTGCCGGATGCCAGTGCAGAATACAAAACGCAGTTAAAAGCCGAAGCCCGTTTCCTGCGCGCCCTGCAGTATTTTGAACTGGTAAAGCGCTATGGCGGCGTACCTATTGTAGACAGGCGTTTGCTGAACAGCGATAACCTTAAGCTGCCGCGTAATAAACTGGAAGAGTGCATCAATTTTATAGTAGCTGATTGTGATGCGGCCGTTACAGCCCTGCCGGCTGCACAGGAAGGGTTCCTGCGGGGCCGTGTCAGCAAAGGCGCGGTGCTGGCGCTGAAATCGCGGGCGCTGTTATATGCGGCAAGCCCTTTGTTCAACAGCGCTACTGCTTATGTAGCCACTACCGATGCCACGGAAACGCTGGTGGGCTATCATAACTACGATGCTGCCCGCTGGCAGAAAGCAGCGGATGCCGCCAAAGCAGTGCTGGACTGGGCGCCCACGGGCAGTTGCCGCCTGATCACCGAGTTTGGAGCCGATAAGAACTATGAATACGCATGGTCGCAGCCGGATAATGCAGAGATTATCCTGGCCAATAAATCCAACGGCTGGTGGGGTATTTACAGCGACTACTTCAATTTCACCATGCCGGTAAATATTTATGGAGGATGGTATGGTATTTCTGTGCCAATGAACTTTGTAAAATTGTACGAGAAGAAAACCGGCGGCGCCCAAACCTGGCCGCAGTCGGGCGATAACGCCAACGCCATGTATGCTTCGCTGGATCCCCGCTTTGCGCAATCTGTAGGATATAACGGGGCTAACTGGAACAGTGAAGTAGGCGCCGTGCAGATGTATATCAAACCGGATGGAAAGCCGGCACTGCATGGCGGCGACCGTGGCGGCGGACAATGGATGCACAAATTCCTGCCACGCAACGTTACCTGGTCCAGTTACGGCGCTACTATTAACTGGCCTGTGTTTCGTCTCGCGGAATTTTATCTCAACTATGCAGAAGCGCTGAATGAAGCACAGGGGCCTGTTACAGAAGTGTATACCGCTGTAAATACCATCCGCGCCCGTTCGGGTATGCCTGCACTCTCCGGCAAATCAAAAGATGAAATGAGAATGGCTATACGAAATGAGCGGGCCATAGAACTGGCATTTGAAGAGCACCGCTACTGGGATGTGCGCCGCTGGAAAATTGCCGGTGATGAAGGTGTGATGAACGGGAAGATGTATGGGCTGAGATTAAAGCCTATAGACGGCAGCAGCGAATTTCATTTCGAACAGGTAGTGTTTGAACAACGGGTATGGAATGATAAGATGTACCTGTATCCATTTCCCAATACGGAAATATACAAGCAATACATTGTACAAAATCCTGGCTGGTGAACAGGTTCCTGATCGTAAAATCCAAATCTGAAAAAATGAACTTTATATATAAATTAAGAATAACAGCATTGCTAACGGTAACGGGCACACTTTTTTCCCTTACTGCATTAGCGCAATCTGCTACAGATTCTGTTCCCGTAACGGGAGATACCACGCTGCAGGTACCGGTGGCATATGGAGAGCAGCCATGGTGGAAGGTAACCGGGGCTTATGGAAGAGTGAATGGCAGCGTGTTACGGAAATCGGCTGCCGCTACGCTCAGCAATGGCCTTTACGGCCGTATACCCGGCCTCACAGTAATGCAGGGCAACGGCGAACCTGGTTATGATGCGCCTTCCATGGCCATACGTGGCCTTAGCTCGTACCGCGGTGCAGGGCTCCTTATTTTTGTGGATGGTTTTGAAAGTCCTTTCGACCAGCTGGCTGCGGATGAAATAGAAACGATCACCGTGCTGAAAGATGCTGCTGCCACCGCTATGTATGGTATCCGCGGCGCCAATGGCGTATTGCTGGTTACTACTAAAAGAGGCTTCAGCGGTAAGCCTAAAATAGCTTTCCGTGCGCAAACGGGATTCCAGCGCCCGCAGCGGTTGCCGGAGTTCCTGGGATCATACGACTATGCCACACTTTACAATGAAGCATTACGCAATGAAGGCAAAACCGATAGGTATTCACCTGCCGACCTGGAAGCATATAAGAATGGAAACGATAAATACTTTCATCCCGATGTGAACTGGTATGATGAAGTGTTAAAGAAATCAGCGCCGATGTCGGAATACAACCTGAACCTTAGCGGCGGAAACAGCAATGTCACCTATTTTGTATCGCTGAATGTACTGAAGAATACAGGGCTGTATAAAAATACCGATTCGAAAAGGGAGGAAAATTCCAACGCGAATTTCCTGCGGTATAATTTCCGTTCCAATGTAGATATTAAAGTAACAAAGCGGTTAAGCGCCTCGCTGGACCTGGCTGGCAGGGTGGAAGACCGGAGCTATCCGGGTACAGGCGCTCCTGAAATATGGAGCAATATGATGCTGATACCACCTAATGCGTTTCCCGTGCGTAACCCTGATAATTCATACGGAGGCACCTCTGTATATCGTGGCAATCCAGTGGGGTTGGTGCTTGGTCGCGGTGTAGCCACCACGCATGCCCGCGCCTTGCAGGCCACCATGCGTTTCAGTTACAGCCTGGATCAGCTTACACCCGGCTTAAAGGCCGGAGCGGCGGTATCTTTCAATAACTGGTTCCAGGGCAACGACGATAAAACCAAACAGTTTGCCGTATTCCAATTACTGAAAAATCCTGCGGGCGATACCATCTATAATAAGTTTGGCGATAATACCACCATCGCACAGAACGATGGGGTAAACGATCAGTGGAGACGCACCAATACCCAGTTCACCCTTACTTATAACCGCACCTTCGGCGAGCATAGTATTGATGCATTGGCGCTTTACCAGCAGGATGTGTATACCATTTCGGGCAACAATGTTCCCTATGCCCACCAGGGTACAGCGGGGCGGGTAACGTACGCGTATAAACGAAAATACATCGGTGAATTTTCCTTTGGCTATAATGGTTCCGAGAACTTCCCCAAAGGCAAACGCTTTGGCTTTTTCCCGGCAGTATCCGCAGGCTGGATCCTGTCTGAAGAGCAATTCCTGCAACAGGCACAGTGGATCAGCTTCCTGAAACTGAGGGCGTCGTACGGGCAGGTGGGTAACGACCAGGTAGGCGGGCGCCGCTTTCCTTATAAGCAATATTATAACGGTGGGGCCGGTTATTACTTCGGTACCGACAACCGCTATGCCGCTGGGATGGATGAAGGAAGTCTTGCCAACCCGGACATCACCTGGGAAAAAGACCGCAGGGCCAACATTGGTATAGATGCTTCGCTGCTGCGCAACAGGGTAACCCTGGCATTCGACTTCTTCGATGAAAAAAGAAAAGATATCCTGGCTGAAAGATATGGCGCTATTCCCGGCTACATAGGTGTAGGATTACCTGCGGAAAACGTAGGCAGCGTAAGGAGCCGTGGCTTTGAATTACAGCTGGGATACCAGAGCGAAGTAAAACATAGTTTCAGTTATTTTGCTTCCGCCTCTGCTGCTTTTGCCCGTAACAAAATATTGTATATGGCAGAAGCGCAGCAACCCTATGCTTACCTTAACCGCACGGGACAAAGCATAGGCCAGCCTTTTGGGCTACAGGCTATCGGCTTCTTTAAAGATGAAGCGGACATCAGCGCCAGCCCCCAACAGATCTTTGCACCGGTGAAGCCCGGCGATATCAAGTACAAAGATCAGAACGGGGATAACATCATCGACATCTATGATGAAGTAGCCATTGGCAAACCTGTGTTACCCGAATGGACATTTGGTTTGCACCTGGGTGTACAATACAAAGGCTTTGACCTCGACGCATTTTTCCAGGGCGTTGCCAATCGAAGTGTGATGCTGTCCGGTCCGTTGGTATGGGCTTTTGTGAATGATGCCAAAGCCGCACCCATGGCTATGGGCAGGTGGACGCCCGAAACAGCGGCTACTGCCACCTATCCGCGGCTTACCACTGCCGCCAATGATAACAACTACCGCTCCACCGATTTCTGGCAACGCAACGGCAGCTTCGTAAAGCTGCGCAATATAGAACTTGGATATACATTTCCCGCATCATTGTTGTCGCATATCAGGATGCAACAGCTACGGATATACGTAAATGCCGTGAATGTATTTTCGTTGGATCATATTCATTTTGCAGATCCTGAAACGTTAAGCGGGTATCCTGCTATGCGCTCTGTGAACGCAGGTGTACGGGTACAATTATGATCATCATCTCAACAAAAAATTTCAATGTTATGAAATATAAGTTTTGGTTGTTTCTTACAGGAGTGGTTACTGTCATCTCAGTTTCCTGTAAGAAAGATTTCCTGGACAGGCAGATCAGTACGGAGCTTACCAAAGATGAAGTGTTTTCATCGTATGCCCGTACCCGTGATTTCCTGATAGGCACCTACGCTTACCTCCCCGATGGCTTTAACCGGATAGATAATGCCATGCTGGATGCTGCTACAGACGATGCAGAGTTTACCTGGGAAGGCAGCGCCATTCAACGTTATAATAACGGCAGCTGGAATCCTTACATCAACCCGGACGATAACTGGAATACCACCTACACGGCTATACGCCGCACCAACCTTTACCTGGAGCAATCCGGTAATGTGGATCTCAATATGTATAAGCTCAATCCCGACGCTACTGCACAGCAAACCTACCGTAATATGACGGCCGATCTGGAGCGCTGGCGTTATGAGAACCGTTTCCTGCGCGCGTACTTTTATTTTGAACTGGTAACCCGCTATGGCGGCGTACCGCTGATTACCAAAACACTGGGATTATCAGACAGCCTTAACCTGCCACGGAACTCCTATGATGAATGCGTACAGTTCATTGTTGCCGAATGTGATTCCGCTGCAAAGTACCTGGGTGCAACAGTAGCCGATAACGATCTGGGCAGGGCTACCAAAGGAGCTGCACTGGCACTGAAAAGCCGCATGCTGCTTTACTATGCGAGTGATCTGAATAATAAAGGACATGTAAAAGAACGGTGGATAGCAGCGGCGAAAGCGGCCAAAGAAGTGATTGATCTGAATGTATATCAACTGGAGGGTGATTACCGTGGATTGTTCCGCAGCACTACCAGCAAGGAGATCATTTTTGCGCACCGGTATGCTGCCGGTAACAGTTTTGAACGCGCCAACTATCCCATTGGGTACGATGGCGGCAGCAGTGGCACTACACCCACACAGAACCTGGTAGACGCCTACGAGATGGCCGATGGCAGCGCTTTTAACTGGAGTAACCCGGATCATGCACAGCAACCGTACAGCAACCGCGATCCGCGTTTAGCCATGACCGTGATCCTTAATAATTCACAATGGAAAGGCCGCGCTGTGGAAGCCTTCACCGGTGGCCGTGAAGGAGCGGGGGTAGACCGTGCAACAAAAACCGGCTACTACCTGAAGAAATACGTGGATGAAAACCTGGACCTGTTGCTGAACAAAACCAGCGTGCACACCTGGATCTTATTCCGCCTGGGTGAAATGTACCTCAACTATGCAGAAGCTATGAACGAGGCCTATGGCCCGGACCAGGATCCGCAGGGCTTTGGCTTAACCGCTATCCAGGCCGTGAATAAAGTGCGCGACCGCGCTTCTGTGAAGATGCCGTTATTGCAGGCAGGGCAATGGAACACGGCTACATTGCGTAATAAACTGCGCAATGAAAGAAGGGTAGAGCTGGCATTTGAAGAACACCGCTATTGGGATGTACGTCGCTGGGAGCTGGGTGTCACCCTGTTTAATTCACCCGTATATGGTGTGAAAATAACCCGTATTAACGCCACTACGTTTAAGTATGAGAAAGTGGAAGTGGAAGGACGGGTATTCCAGCCAAAGATGTACTGGTACCCGGTACCGCAGGCGGAGAAAATGAAGTCGCCCGCGCTTACGCAAACGCCTGGCTGGTAGTTGTATGGGATCATGAATATTTAAAAGAGAACTGACATGAATATCAGGAAAGTTTTCCGGGGCGCTGTGATATGCGCCATGGGATTAAGTTTACATGCAGGCGCCGCTGTGCCCCGCACTTATTACATAGATGCGTTGATGGGAAAAGACGCCAACAATGGATTATCGGAACAGCAGTCCTGGCGCAGTTTGGAGCGGGTGAACCGCCAGATTTTTGAGCCGGGCGACCAGATCCGTTTCCGCTCGGGCCGCATTTATGAAGGACAACTGAAGCCGCAGGGTAGCGGCCATGCAGGGCAGCTGATCACCATTGACCATTATGGCGAAGGATACAAGCCCCGCATACAGGGTAATGGCGTTATGCCTGCGGCGCTGTATCTACGGAATGCAGAAGGCTGGGAGATCCGTAACCTGGATATCTCCAACTATGGAGCGGATATCAGGGCACATCGTTCCGGTGTGCTGGTGCAGTTAACTGATTATGGTACTGCTTCCGCTATTTACCTGAAGCAACTGGATGTGCATGATGTGAATGGAAGTCTTGTTAAAAAAGAGGGTGGTGGCGCAGGAATCATTTTTAGTAATGGCGGGCGGCAAACCCGTTCCCGGTTCAACAGCATCCTGGTGGAAGATTGTACCATCAGGCGTTGCCAGCGGAACGGCATCCTGGTGAACGGGAACTGGTCCAGGACCGACTGGTTCCCCAATGAACACGTGGTGATCCGTGGCAACCTGATAGAAGGCGTACCCGGCGACGGCATTGTGCCCACCGGCTGCGACGGCGTGCTGGTAGAGCATAATACCATGCGTGATTGCCCCCGCCTGTTGCCAGATAGTGAATCCGCCGCTGGCATATGGCCCTGGAGCTGCGATAATGCGCTTATTCAATACAACGAGGTAAGCGATCATAAAGCTCCCTGGGATGGACAGGGTTTCGATTCCGACTGGAACTGCAACAATACCGTGATCCAGTATAACTACAGTCATGATAACGACGGTGGCTTTTTATTGGTATGCGACGATGGCAGCGCCCGCGCTCCGCAGAGCTGCGGCAACAAAGGAACCATTGTGCGGTATAATGTAAGCGTGAACGATGGGTTACGGACTACGGGGAAGCATGCCGGTTTTGCCCCTGTATTTCATATCACCGGTCCCGTAATGAATACCCGCATTTATAATAATGTTATTTACCTGCCGGAAAGAGATATTAAGATGGATAGCACACTGGTGGAAATGGGCAACTGGTTTGGTTATGCAGACAGTACTTATTTCGCCAACAACATCTTCTACACAAATGGTACGGCAGACTACGTGATGAATCAAAGCAAACGTAATTTTTACAGCAACAACCTTTATTTCGGAACGCACCTTGACCGCCCGGCAGATAAGGCAGCCGTCACAAAAGATCCGCGGTTCCGTGCAACGCCATTGCCCGGTATGCAGGGTATGGATGCGCTGAAAGTATTCCAGCTGCAGCCGGGATCGCCCGCTTTGCGGAAAGGCATCGCACTGCCGGATAACACCGCCACGGACCTGTATGGCAACCCGATACCGGCACATCTGAATATAGGAGTAGATGGGAAATAGGGAAGTGAGATAAATGCATTTTATTTTTCACTATAAAAATTCCATTTATGAACACAAGTATGAAAATCCTATTGGCGCTCACCTGCGCAGTAACGCTTTCCTGTGGTAAACAATCTGCCACCGCGGATCTGCAACCCGCTACACAGGGAAAGAAATCGGCTGTGGCAACTACCGTTACCTGGGAAACGGTGCTGGACAATAGTTCATTTGCCAGCTATTCCGCATTTGAAGCAGCCTGGAACTACCTGTATCCATGGGGTTCCGATCATAACGGCACCGCACGTATGTACGGGAGCACTTCAGATCACAACCACATTTACCTGAATGCCGGCGTGCTTACGCTTAAAGCGGCGCGTATCAACTGGAATGAAGGGAACAGCAGCAGCGATCCTTATTTGCCTATTCATTATCACAGCGGAGCGGTACATGCCAAGGCGCAGGTGCTGGTAAACGATCAGTTTCCCGACTGGGAAGTGAAGGGCGATTTCCAGGCGCCTTCTGTAGCCGGTTCCTGGCCTGCATTCTGGCTTACCGGTGTGAACAGCTGGCCGCCGGAAAGTGATATCCTGGAATTTAAGGGAAACAGCACCAACTGGCAGAATACTTTCAGAACCTGGCAGGATGTATCCAGTATCTTAACCAATGTTTCGTCTCCCGGCAACTGGCATAACTACCGCGTATGGATCACGAAAGTGAGCGCTACAGATGTGAATATTCATTATTATATTGATGGCGTGTGGAAAGGTATGCATACTGCTAATTTTGTGGGCAAGCCTATGTATATTATCATCAACCTGCAAATGGAAGGATCCAGCGGTAGCAGCGGTCCTTCAGGGGATACCTACTACAATGCGAAAAATATTTATGTAGGGCGTAACAGGGTGTCGTAATAATAAAAAGATGAAATCCCATATGCCCGTTGCGGCATATGGGATTTTCAGTAGTTTAAGTGATCAATGCCTGACGACGGCGCCAAAATCATACCACCACATCATATGGGAGATCCCCGCTTTTATGCCAAAGAAATACTCATTTGAGTTAAGTAATTCCTCGATCAGGTTACGCCCGCTTTACGCTCTTTGCGCAACTTTGCCATAACAAAAAGCTGGATTTATGAATATCGTTATTACAGGTTCTTTAGGGAACATAGGGAAACCTTTAACACAGGAGTTGGTACAGAAAGGGCATAAGGTAACTGTTATCAGCAGGAAAGCGGAAAAGAAAGATGAAATTGAAGCACTGGGCGCCGGCGCAGCCATAGGCAATATACAGGATGTAGATTTTTTAGCAGCTACCTTCAGGGGGGCCGATGCTGTTTACCTGATGGAGTCATGGGAGGGTATTGGCAGCATATTCGACAAGGATGTGGATTTTGTGGCTGCTTTCAGCAACATCGGGAATAATTATAAACAGGCAGTGGAAGCATCCGGTGTAAAACGCATTGTGCACCTGAGCAGTATAGGCGCCCATACCGATAAGGGAACCGGCAGCCTTTTTCTTCACAACAGGGTGGAAAATATCCTGCAACAATTACCCGGTGATGTTGCCATAAAGTTTATAAGGCCGGTTAGCTTTTATACCAACATATTCAGGTATATGGAAACCATCAGAAAGCAGGGGGCTATTATACAAAGCTATGGCGGTGATCAGAAAGAACCCTGGGTTTCGCCCCTGGATATTGCAGCTGTTGTTGCAGCAGAAATGGAAAAACCCTTTAATGGCAGAACCGTGCATTATGTAGCAAGCGAAGAAGTTTCCCCCAACGAGATAGCAGCCATTATAGGCAGTGCCATCGGGAAACCTGATCTGAAATGGCTGGTAATTCCGGGAGAACAGATGCTGGAAGGCATGCTGGAGGCAGGTATGAATGAATGGATTGCCGGAGGTTTCGTGGAAATGCAGGCTGCACAGGGAAGCGGCAGCTTATACGATGATTATTATCAAAACAGGCCTGCTATGGGCAAAGTGAAACTGGCCGATTTTGCAAAAGAATTTGCGCTCATCTATCTTCAATGAAAACAAACGGAAATGAAAAGCGCATTCATTACAGGAGCCAATAAAAGTATCGGGCAATATATGACACATCTATTTTGTAAATTTGCATGATGAAAAGGGAAGAAAATACGTTGTATAAATTTGAATCATTATCCGACTTTCACCGGGTGTTTGGGCTGCAAAAGCCCTTACACCCCCTGATCAGTTTTATTGATGTCAAAAACATGAAGCTTGCGGCCGG
>NZ_DATMTE010000998.1:0-2347 GCF_035564935.1 Chitinophaga sp.
AAATCCAGTATACTTAAACACATACGGCAACCTATATCCACGCCTACACCGTACGGGATCACGGCATTATCTGCCGCTAATACGCCGCCAATCGGTAATCCGTATCCCTGGTGGGCATCCGGCATCAATGAGCCTGCCACGGCAACAGGTAACCGTACCGCGTTATTCAACTGCTTCACAGCGCCCTCTTCTATATACGATTCTCCATAAACAGCATAAGGCACCGGGGTTTCACGCAGGGCAATAACTGCCGGCGCAGCAGGTACCAGCAAACCCTCTGCGATTCCACCCAATACTGCATCCTCTTTATAGGCGGCAGGATCCGCCAGCACTTTCTTTAATAATTCAATTGCTTCTTCTGTAGTGTAATGAGCATAATGCTGCTCAATAACATCCATGGCTACACGAAAAACGGGGCTTTGGGGGTAACCGATCTCCAGTAAGGTTTTACCACTGATTTTTAAATTTGACATAAAGGGTTAATTTTTATTCGTACCATTCCTCCTGCAATAGTTGCTGCAGGGTATATTTCTTAAATTGATCTTTTCTTTCGGGCAACCACCTTCTCCGGCCCGATTGCTGGCTCCTGGTGAGTTTCCATATCCTGTGCTTCAGCTGATGACGCTCCAGGTAATTGTCCAGCTGATCAATGGCCGAGCATAGTTCCGGCGCTACCACGCGCTGTTTGGTAACCATATTCGGACGTACCTGCAATACAAACCGCCAGGGTTCTTTTACAACAAAATACTTTACCTTGTCAATACCATTTTTACAGTAACGGATGCGTTCTTCAAAACAATTCATTTCTGCCGGAGTAAGTTTCATTTTTTTAAAGAAATACTCCGCCGGTTGTAATAAATGCTGCTCTCTTAATACATGTATCTTTCTTCCTCTTCTTCTCTTTTTTATCTTAAAATCTTTACGGTGACTATAGTCATATGTATTGATCTTTTTCAGCAGTTCCTGGAAAAAAGCACCATTCCTGCTTCTCGCCACATCATCACGTCAAACAAAGTAGCGTATGTAACCTTTCATCACCGGCGGAGTAAGCTCCGTATATCCCCGGTTCTGCCACGCCTGCCACAACTCCTTCTGTTTCCTGTTGTATTGCAATAATTGTTTGTCGTATTGTTTACGCGCATCGCGCTTTCTTCTTCTGCCTGTTCTTATCCTTGAGGCAGCTATATAATTTTCGATCTCCTGATTGTCCATAATCAGTAATTAAATACTCAATAATGTTTACATCCCTGATATATATGGACAATTGATTCCTTTTCATTTTTTATCTTTTTAAAGATGATCAAATAATGCTTACGCGATTTCTTCCAGCGCTTCCCTCCTGAAACCGATCACATGTTGCCTGGATTCAAATGATGGCTCATGCTGATTCGCGATTTCAGCAATAGTCATGGGTTTGCTGATAACAGTTTCGAAACCCATATGCTTCGACAGTGCCTGTGCCTTGGCTACCGGCAGCCGTTTGAACTCATACTTTGCAATGAGCCTGCCTTTGCGCAACAACGCATTATCGATGGCTGATAAGTCGCTGTTGAAAGAACAAACCAACTGTATATTCAAACAATCCGCCAGCAGGCCGTCGGATAGGTTCAACAGGTTGGATACAGACGAATTTCCTGAAAACTTACGGTCCATGATTACGTTCTCTGCATCCTCAATGATCACCACACAATTGGGATTATCGATCAGCAGTTCCATAAACTCCGGATTCATAATGTTATTCGCCAGGTCCGGTGAAACAAAAAGCACCCGCTTCTTTATCCGGCCTATCAGGTAGCGCAGGTAGGTAGTTTTACCTGTTCCCGGTAAGCCATGCAGCAACACAATGCCTTTGTCCTTATCCTTCTTCAGCCGCTGTTGTATCACTTTATCTATCTCCCTAAAATCATCTTCATAAAACATCCCTATATCCAGTTGGGTACGTTTTATTTCCAGGCTTTTCAGCTCCAGTCCTTTGCGCCCGCTGGTGATAAGATTGATCTCATGCGGCTCTCTCCGTTGTTTCTCTTTATAACGTGTAACCGTTCCCGTTACCTCATATATAAATGTGGGAACGGCGCCATTATGCAGTATCTCACACCAGGATTGCCAGAATGCCACTACACAGTTGTTATTCAGCACAAACAACGTTTGATTATGCTTATACTTTTTCTTTTTATTATCGTAATCAGTATAACGGTGCGTATTAACTATCATACTTTCATACTTCTTCATAAAGGCAGCCGCGGCCTTATCGCCATCTACCTCGTAAATATTGCTGATGTCGGGGGTGGTATTAAAGTTAACAGTATACACTCCCTTCGGATCAAAATGTTCCCCATCGATGATA
>NZ_DATMTE010000999.1:0-12193 GCF_035564935.1 Chitinophaga sp.
AATCAGCGAAATCATCAAAATCAGTGTTCCAAGACAATTTAAATCGCCGAAGGCGATTTTCCCGTTTGCGTAAGTCGTTTTCCTGATCCGATCATTCTCCCCCGATTTCCTGCTATATTTTTGTGAGATATAATTAATACCCCGGAGTTATTAGCTGTACATAGTTTACGCATCCGTTGTTTGCCACCTCCATTTTCAGAGGTAAAGAGTGATGAATTAAGTCCTGACAGCGGCCCTGAACCGGCCGCTGGAGGCACAAACCCATAGCCCATGTGTAATTACCAGACATTATACCACGGCGCTGCAGGATATGTGATCCGCTGCCCGCATTGCAAAGGCATCCAGTTAGCTTTTGGTACTACGGTTGTTAACCTTGATATCACCGAGTTTGAGTGCTTCAAAAAAATGGTCGGCCGGTTATCGGACGATCACTACCATGCATCAGAAAATGAAAAAATGATTTGTTTGCCCCTGCCGGCCGATCATGTAATGATGCTGGTAACTCCCGCTGAAATAACTGCACTGGCAAATATTACAGCGGAAGTACAGGCATTGATAGATGCCTACGGGATCCTGGAAACCTCTTCCGGGTGCGAATCTGCAGGCTAATGATGAAAGCCTCTGCCTTCTTTCTGTGAAAGCGGCGCCCGGCAAATACGCCACCGCCGTGTTTTCGCCGCCGCCGGACAAAGCAGGTAACAGTGTAAGGGCGCAGAAAGCCATCCGGTATATTTCCGGTAAACCGGACGCTAATATTTACGCCGGGAAATAATCCGTAATAAAATAATCCGTAATAATGGAACGTAATTGGTGAACGGTGCCGGTATAGCCGGGACTGTTCACCAATTATTTTTTCCCCGTTAATTCGTAAATTCATAAAACAAGTTATCACCTTAACATGTTTTAGAGCTATGGACGTAAAGGATTATTATAAGATACTGGGAGTTGAGAAAGCGGCAACAGCTGAACAAATTAAGAAAGCCTACCGTAAACTGGCGGTAAAGTATCACCCCGACAAGAACCCGGGGGATAAAGCCGCTGAAGATAAATTCAAGGAGATCAATGAAGCCTACGAAGTGCTGAGCGACGCCGAGAAGCGCAAAAAATATGACCAGTTCGGGGAAAATTATAAGTACTATGAACAGCACGGGGGCCGGCCGGAAGATTACGACTGGTCGCAGTACGGCGGTGGCGGCGGACAGCGCCGCACTTATTCCTATGGCAGCGGCGATATGGACGATATGTTTGGCGGCGGCGGGGAAGGCAACTTCTCTGATTTCTTTGAACAGCTTTTTGGCAGCCGGTTTTCAGGCGGCGGCGGCCGCCGGCAGCAACAGGGGCCAGGCAGGGGCCGTGATGTACAGGCAACCATGGAGGTATCCCTGGAAGATGCTTATACCGGCGCTACCCGGCAGGTGGAAGTAGGCGGCAGCAGGCTCAATATCAAGCTGAAACCCGGGCTGTATGAGGGCCAGGTGATCCGTTTGAAAGGAAAGGGGAGCCCCGGCAGGAAAGGCGGTGAAAACGGCGACCTGCTCATTACCATTCAACTGGCGGCAAATCCGCAATACGAACTGAAAGGAAAAGATATTTATACAGATTTGGCAGTGCCTTTGTATACAGCTGTACTGGGAGGCAAGCTAACCGTGAATACACCGGGCGCATCCCTGAACATGAATATTCCGGCAGGAACAGACAGCGGCAAGGTTTTCCGTTTAAAAGGCAAAGGGATGCCCGCATACGACAACAGCGGAACAGCGGGAGATCTGTATATCAAGGCAGTTGTGCATATTCCACCGAAGCTTTCCGAAAAGGAAAAAGAATTGTTTCAGCAACTTTCACAATTAAATGAGAATGGTCATGCTTAAACTTTTTGATTATCTGGAAGAAGTGATTTCCACGGAGCGGATCTCACAACTTAATAATCCACGCCTGCTGTATACCGCCAGCGAAATTATGCAGGAACTGGGATACGGGCAATCGGGTATGGAACAGGAGCCGCTGGACAGGGCCATGCATGCCTGCGCCGCCCTGAACATACCGGTAGACTATAATTTCAAAAAAGTATACTGTTTCAGGGATGGTGAGCTTACCACCGACTGGCAGTTGTCTGAACTGGCTACCTACCTGTTCATGATCAACTGCAACCCGCTGAACCCATTTGTGGCGAAAGCCCAGCTGATATTTATGATGAAAGACCGTGTATGAGAGATATCAACCGGACAGGTATCCTCATAGTAGTGATAATGGGCACCACTATGGCCGGGATAGACTCCAGCATTGTTAATATATCCCTTCCCGTTATGAGTAAACAGTTTAACTGTACGCTCGACGAAATTGAATGGGTTATTACCGTATACATGCTCAGTTTTTCCGTATTGATGCCACTTACCAACTGGCTGAAAAACAGGATCGGCTTTTTTAATCTCTATGTTGGCGCCATTTCCCTTTTTACATTAGGATCTTTAATGTGCGCTTTGTCTACCAGCCTGGATTCCCTGCTTACTGCGCGGGTGGTTCAGGCATTGGGTGGTGGCGCCATGGCTCCCACTTCCATGGCTATCATTTCCTATGTGTTCCCGGCCAGGGTTCGTGGCACCGTACTGGGATGGTGGGGCCTGGGCAACCTGGTAGGCCCCGCCATAGGCCCAACGCTTGGAGGAATACTCACTGAAAAATTCGGCTGGCCTTCTATATTTTATATTAACCTCCCTATCGGCATCCTCACGGTGGTGCTGGCCTTCCGTTACCTGGGCGTGTTGCGGAAACAACCCAGGCTGAAACTGCCTTTTGACCTTACCGGTTTTGTGGCGCTTACCATATTCCTGGTTTGCCTGCAATACGGGGTGGCCCGGGCAGAAGTAACAGGTATCACTTCTCCTGAAATACTGGCTACACTGGGTGTGGCGGTAATAGCGCTTGCTTTTTTTATCTGGATAGATAAACATAAAAAAGAACCGATCATTAACCTCGATCTGTTTACCAATTATTCTTTTGTGAGTTGTATCCTCGTCACTATTTCACGGGCAGCCGCCCTGTATGGCGGGTTATTTCTCATGCCTTTCCTGTTGCAGGAGCAGATGGGCTTTTCAGAGGGCATGTCGGGCCTGCTGATATTGCCTAACTCTGTATTTATGGCGGCAATGATGCCTTTCGCTGGCCGCTGGTCAGATAAACATGGTTCCCGGGAAATATCTATGCTTGGAATTGCATTGCTGGCGGTATCCATGTACTTGTTTGCCTTATTGGACAAAGGCAGCAGCATTTCCGCGGTGATCATTGCTATGACGGTGAGAGGGTTTGGTATGGGGCTTTTACTTGCTCCGCTGAATGCCGCCACACTGAGCGCCGTACGCCCGGGTGAGGTAACCATGGCCTCTTCCGTTAGTACTTTGATGCAGCAGGTAGGCGGCGCTATTGGTATTGCAGTACTGGCTATTGTAACCCAGGCTGCCTATAACAAACATGTGTTGGGGGGCCAGGAAGGCCATTATGCGCATCATCTTGCCCTGAAGGAAGGCTTTCATATTTCCCTCTTTATTTTGCTGGTAACCCTGATCCCCGCCTGGTTCCTGCCCCGCCGGAACGTAGCATTGAAAGATACAGATGCCCATATTGATACCTGATGCTTTTAGTGCATGATTATTGGTAAGTATAGGTTAACTTTTCCGGCACTTATGGTAATAAATGGCAAGAAGCATATATTGATGATCGATGATGATGAAGATGACTTTTTCCTTGTAAATTCTTTATTACAGGACATTTCACCCGATCAATACGTATTGCAGTGGGTTTCTTCCTACAAAGAAGCACTGCTGGCAATTGAAACCCGGGCGCATGATCTTTACCTGGTAGATTATCGTTTAGGCGCCCACACCGGTATTGATGTGTTGCATCATTTCCGCAACCTGGGATATAAAGCCCCCGTTATTTTGTTCACAGGCAAGGGCGACTATCTCATAGATAAGGAGGCCATGCAGGCAGGTGCGTCCGATTACCTGGTTAAAAGCGAGATCAATGCCGCCCTGCTGGAAAGAGCCATCCGTTATACGCTCGATAAATTCAGCCACCTCCAGACAATTGAAAAAAGCGAGAAACGTTATTTCAGCATCTTTGAAAAATCCAATGATCTTATCCTGCTGGCAGACTGTGAACACAAGATAGTGGCGGCCAACCCGGCTGCGCTTAGCGTGTTGAAATATGAAGAAGCGGAGCTGTATAACAGCCATCTCCAGGGCCTGTTTGCAGATCAGGGGGTAATCGATGATTTCCTGGATCAGCTTTGCAGCGAAGAGGGAGTGGTGCAAAGAGAATATGCATTCCGCAGTAAATCCGGGCAACAGCTGGATGTAATGATCAACGCTTCCTTGCTGGATGAGAAGAAACAATTATACTTATGCATCATCCAGGATATTACCGCCCGTAAACGGAAGGAAAGGGAAAAGCAACAACAGGAAAAATTTGTGATCACCGGCCGTATTGCCCGGCTCATCGCACACGAGGTGCGCAATCCGCTGACCAATATCCTGCTGGCAGTATCCCAGCTGAAAACAGAGCCAGTGGCCGAAACAGAAGATGCCGCACTGTACCTGGATATCATGGAGCGCAACTGTCACCGTATCAACCAGCTGGTAACGGAATTGCTCCAATCGACCCGCATGTCCGAACTGAATATGGTACCTCTCGGTTTAAACATGTTGCTGGAAAAGGCGCTGGAGCTGGCGGCGGATAGGTTGCAGTTGAATGCCATTGCGGTGAATAAGGAGATGTGTGAACCGGATTGTATGATCCTGGCGGATGAAGACAAGATCCTCATTGCCTTCCTGAATATCATCATCAACGGCATTGAGGCAATGAAAACGGGCGAAGGAAAGCTCGATATCAAAACGTGGCAGGATACAGAAAAGGTGTTCATTCGTATAGCCGATAACGGTAGCGGTATTTCCCCGCAGAACCTGGCGAAACTGTTTGAACCGTTTTTTACCAATAAAACAAAAGGAACAGGGCTTGGGCTAACAGCCACCCAGAATATTATACTCCAGCACAAGGGGACTATTGCAGTAGATAGTGAATTGGGAGAAGGAACCAGTTTCCTGATAAGCTTTCCAATAACGGGAATGAACAACGGCCAGTAGGGTTTCAGTTGGCAGATACTGCGAAGTATCTGCCGGTGCTGTTATTTATATATCCTCTTCTTCTGACTTAATGCCTGTTTGTGTAAACACAATTTTTCGTTGTTTGTACAGGTTGCCAATGGTCATTTTGAAGGTTTTCTTGCTCATACCAAAAAAATCCTGGATCTCTTCCGGAGAGGATTTATCATGATAAGGCAGGTAGCCATTGTTTTCCTGCAGCAGGCGCAGTATTTTCCCCGACTCATCTTCCACCTTGTTAAACCCGGGTTTCCCGGCAATTACATCTATTTTATTGTCTTTGATCTGGCGGATAAAGCCTGTTAATTTTTCGCCGGTTTCTATAGATCGGAATATATCGCTGTGATGCAGTATGCCTGTATGCTGATTGTTAATGATCACTACATAGCCGATATCCGTGCGGCGGTATACCACCATGTTTACCTGATCTTTTTCCTTTACGGTGAGATTTTCATTGCTGAGGTAACGGTCAATTTTTTCTGTGGCGGCAATACGGCCGGTCAGTTCATCGATGTATATTTTCACCAGGTATTCCTGTCCCGGCGCCATGCGGGTAAGCTGTTGGGATGATGCCACAAAAAGATCTTTCATCAGTCCCCAATCCAGGAAAGCGCCCTGATTGGTAACACTCACCGCTTTCAGCAGCACAATATCTCCTGCAATCCCGTAGGGACGTTGGGTAGTGGCGATCAGCCGGTTTTCAGAATCGTGGTAAAGAAACACTTCCAGTTCATCTCCTACACGGGTACCATCAGGTACAAACCTTGCAGGCAGCAGTATTTCCTGGTCTATACCCTCCAGGTACACCCCGAAATCAGCTTCTTTTTTCACCCTTAACAGGTTGTATTCACCCACCTTTATCATAAAAAACGATTAATTGTCCGGCTGCAAGTTACTTATAGATTGCCGGATTACGGGAATCATATTCTGCTTACTTTTGTAAACATCAGATATCAGGCAATACTTGTAATTCCCGGGTATCCGGTTTAAAACCAACCAAATCATCTTATGACGATTTTATCATTCACCCTGATCCTCCTCTGCGGGGCCTTTCTGGCGGGTCTGCTGGGATCGCTGACCGGCCTGGGCGGCGGCGTTGTGATCATTCCCCTGCTAACCCTGGTGTTCCATGCCGATATCCGGTATGCTATCGGTACTGCTTTGGTAGCTTCCATTGCCACTTCTTCCGGTTCTGCCTCCGCCTATGTAAAAGAAGGTATTACCAACATCCGGCTGGGGATGTTCCTTGAAATTGCTACCACCACCGGGGCCGTTGTGGGTGCATTGATAGCGGTGTATATGCCTACCAATGTAGTGGCTATAATTTTTGGCCTGGTCCTCATTTTTTCTTCCCTGATGTCGTTCCGTAAGAAAATGGAATTTGCCACAGGCAAAGGCGACAGCAAAGCCGCAGAGCAGCTTCGGCTCAATGGCAGCTACCCTTCAGAGAACGGCGTGGTTGATTACAAAGTACATCATGTGCCAGGCGGCTATTTCATGATGACCTTCGCCGGTGTAATGTCCGGCTTGCTGGGTATTGGCTCCGGTGCGCTGAAAGTACTGGCTATGGATAATATTATGCGTATTCCTTTTAAAGTATCTACCACTACCAGCAATTTTATGATTGGCGTTACAGCTGCGGCCAGCGCGGTGGTATACCTGCAGCGGGGCTATATTTCCCCGGGGTTATGTATGCCGGTTGTATTGGGCGTATTGGCGGGCGCTTTTGCCGGCTCCCGCCTGCTCACACGGGCCAATGTAAAATGGTTACGTATAGTCTTTAGCGTAGTAATCGGCTTCCTGGCGCTGCAGATGATCTACAATGGTATCACCGGAAAATTATAAATCATGAAACAGGTACTCTCAAAATATTTCCGTGATAAAGATGTTCAGCAGCTTATTGGTAAGCAACTCCGCACGGGCGTTATAGTTTCCAGCATCATCGTGTTTATTGGCGGGGTGATCTACCTGGTCCGCCACGGGCATGAGCAGCCCTCCTATGCTGATTTTACCGGTGTAAGGGAAGGCCTGACCAGCCTGCCTGGCATCTGGCAGGGTGTAATGGAAAACAAAGGTATGAACATTATCCAGCTGGGGATTGTGTTACTGATTGCCACACCTATTATTCGTATAGCCTTTTCCGTGATTGCCTTTTTAATAGAGAAGGATTTCCTTTACGTAGGGATTACCCTCCTGGTACTGGGCATCATTCTCTTCAGCATGTTGGGCGGCATAGCGGGGTAATCAGCGTAATCAGTTTAATCCTGAGTCAGACAAAATCCGCATCATCGCCGAAGGCGATCACCGTTAAAGTGTAACAGCTATTACCGTATCGATACTGTCCAAAGCTGTAACCGGAACGTTGATCACCAGTTCGCCGCCGTTCAAGGCGGAGCTGAGTTGTTTGTTGGTGGCCAGCAAACGGGCGCTGGTTACTTTTCCTTTTATGCCGGGAACATGCAGCTTCCCATCAGCCGGCCAGTTGAAAACATGCAGGTAGAGGGTAGTGGTGCTGCCTTTTGTTTTTTGGGTGCAGCGCCCCCATGGAAGGGCTGGTAGCGGGCTCCCCTGTGTACCGTATATGGAAGCGCCGTTTACTTTCATCCACTGGCCAATACCTTTTAAAGCGGTGATACTGCCTTCCGGGAATTGTCCCAGTGCATCGGGGCCTACATTCAGGAGGTAGTTACCGTTTTTGGAAGCGATGTCTGCCAGGTTTCGTATAAGCGTTTCCGTGCTTTTCCATTTATGGTCATAATCTTTGTATCCCCAGGTACCGTTCATGGTCATGCAGGTTTCCCAGTCGCGCCCGTCCAGCTCCGATGGGTTGGGGATCTTTTGTTCCGGTGTTTTGTAGTCGCCGGGGAAGTTGGGTCGTTTTAAACGGTCGTTTGTAATGATATTGGGTTGCAGTTGCAGTACTTCCTGTAGTTTTTGTGCGTATTCGTCTGTCATATTGGTAGGGGTATCCCACCAGAGAACGGCTACATCGCCATAGTTGGTGAGGAGTTCCTTTACCTGTGGCACGGCTACTTTATCTATGTAGTCGGACATGGTAGCGGAAGTTTGCAAAGGATCCCAGTGGCCGGTATGCGCCTGCGTGTAGGCGTCTATTTGAGCTGAGTCGGGGTTGGGCCAGCCTTCTGTGGCCACTTTACGGGCAGCGGCGCCGCCGGGGTTGTTCCAGTCCTGTGCCTGTGAGTAATAAAACCCCAGCCTGATGCCATATTTCTTACAGGCTTTTGCCAGTGGCGCCAGTACATCTTTCCCGTATGGAGTGGCATCCACGATGTTCCACTTGCTGGCGGCAGATTTGAACATCGCAAAGCCGTCGTGATGCTTGGCCGTGATCACAATATATTTCATACCGGCGTCGCGGGCTGTTTTTACCCAGGCGTCTGCATCATATTTAACCGGGTTGAATTGTTTGGCGAATTGCTGGTACTCCGGCACCGGTATTTTACCGCGGTTCATGATCCATTCACCACCGCGGCCTACCTGGTGGCCTTTGTAGTTGCCGGCCAGTACGGCATAGTCGCCCCAGTGAATGAACATGCCAAAGCGGGCTTCCCGCCACCATTGCATGCGCTGATCGCGGGTAAGGGTGTGCTGCGCGTGCAACAGTGCTGTGGATAGCAGCATTGCCAGGAATAGTACCAGTTTTTTCATAAACATATGTGGAAATTGTTATTGGTATTGCAAACGATTGCATAACCGGTGTGAAAATAAGCGCTTAGCGCGCCGATCTCTTTCAATTCACATAAATATCTATAAAAAAAATAGCCTGGAATGGGCTGATTTTACCGGAAGCTGGTAGTTTTTTAGTTGGATATTTTATCCCGTGGGAAAGGGATAAAATATCCAACTAAGGAACATTATTGGGCCACTTCCATTTCGCGGAGTTCCAGTACCTGGGTGGTCCATACCCGCAGCTCATCGCAGAGGGCAGGATTATTCAGGAGTGATTGTCCGTAGGAAGGGATCATTTTCTTCAGTTTAATTTGCCATGCTTCTGTTTCCACGTCTTTATTAAAGCAGCGTTTCAGCAGGTTCAGCATAATGGAAACAGCGGTAGAAGCGCCCGGAGAAGCACCCAGCAGGGCGGCAATGGAGCCGTCGGCCGCGCTCACCACTTCGGTACCAAATTCGAGGATACCGCCGTGTTCGGGATCTTTCTTGATCACCTGTACACGCTGACCGGCAATTTCCAGTTCCCAGTCTTCCATCCTGGCCTCGGGAAAATATTCCCTCAAAGCTTCCAGCCTGTCTTCCGGTTTCTGTCTTACCTGTGCGATCAGGTACTTGGTGAGCGGAATATTATCAAGGCCGGCAGACACCATCGGAACAATGTTGTTGGCTTTGATAGATAAAGGCAGGTCCATAAAGGAACCGTTCTTCAGGAATTTTGTGGAGAAGCCGGCATAAGGACCAAACAGCAGTGCGCGCTGCCCGTCGATCATACGGGTATCGAGGTGAGGCACCGACATAGGAGGCGCGCCCACAGAGGCTTTGCCATATACTTTTGCACGGTGCTGTTCAATTATTTCAGGATTGTTGCAACGCAGCCATTGTCCGCTTACGGGGAAACCGCCGAAACCCTTTCCTTCCGGGATGTCCGATTTTTCCAGCAACGGGAGGGAACCGCCGCCGGCGCCAATGAATACGAATTTAGTGTTAACAGATTGCTTTTCGCGGGTGCCACGGTCCTTTACCTTGATGGTCCAGCTGCCGTCGTCTTCTTTTTTGAAGTCGCGCACATCATGGTTGAAGTGCATGGTTACACCGTCCATTTTTTCGAGATGGCCGAACAAGGCACGGGTCAGCGCGCCGAAGTTCACATCTGTGCCCATTTCCATGTGGGTAGCCGCTACTTTCTGAGCGGCATCGCGGCCGTTCATCACCAGGGGCATCCAGTTCTTCAGCTTTTCCGGATCTTCCGAGTATTCCATCGTTTTAAACAGATGGCACTGCTGCAGGGCGTTGTAGCGTTTTCTGAGGTAATCCACATTCTCTTCTCCCCAAACAAAACTCATATGGGGAATGGACTGTATAAAATCGTGCGGATTGGAAATAATGTTATTTTCTACCAGGTATGACCAGAACTGACGGGACACTTCAAACTGTTCTGCAATGTTCACCGCTTTTTTAATGTCTACTGATCCATCCTGTTTCTGTGGCGTGTAGTTCAACTCACAGAATGCGGAGTGTCCTGTGCCTGCATTGTTCCACGCATCGGAACTTTCTGCAGCTGCCACGTCCAGTCGTTCAAAAATTGCAATGGTTAACTCAGGTTCCAGCTCTTTCAGGAGCATTCCAAGTGTGGCGCTCATGATCCCGGCGCCGATTAAAACCACATCCGGACCTGTTCCAGCTGTACTCTTGCTTCTAAACATAACCCCATTTTTATTCGAGGTGCAAAGTTACAATCAAAACATTTATGCAGGTAGAATAAATTGGTTGTTTTGACACACTTTAACAATATTATTACAATTCTTTCTGAATGGATTGAAAGTTTTGAATTTCTATATATAATTTTATCTTTCGGTTAAGCATTTGGCAGCGAAATAATTGACTACCCGGAAAGTTTATTTTTATTTTATGATGAACAGACGCCTGTTTTTAAAAGGAGTATCCGCAGCAGTAGTTATTTCTGCCTGCGGCAAGATAGTAAAGGCCGTAACTCCCCGGCACTTTAACAGTAAAACCGTTTTCCGCTTTGCCGTAGGGTCCGACCTGCATTATGGGGAACCTAAAACCAATTACGACCAGTATTTCCTGGATCTGCACACCGCCTTCAGCCAATACCACCGGCAATACCCCTGCGAGTTTTTTACGTTCAACGGAGATGTGTTTCATAATGATCCCGCCCTGTTGCCGGTGATTGCTGCCAAACTGAAGCAACTGCATCCCAAACTGCTGGTAACTCACGGGAACCATGATATGGTACCGGCCGCTGCCTGGGAACAGGCCTGGGGAATGCCCCTTAATCACGATACGGTAATAGGGAACCAGGTGATCCTGCTCGGTAATACTGCCGATGAGAAAGGAAAGTACATCTGTCCCGATGTTGAATGGTTTGCCGGGAAACTGGAGGAATACAAAACGGCGCAAAATATATTCATCTTCTTACATATTACACCGGTAAAGTGGACGGATAATGGTCTGGACTGTACGGAGTTCCAGGCGCTGATCCGCAAATACCCGAATATCAGGGCCGTTTTTAACGGGCATGACCATGACCAGGACAGCGTGAAGATGCTCGACAACTGCCCCATTCCCTTCCTGTTCGACGGGCATGTTGGCGGCAGCTGGGGAGTAGGCTATCACGGATTCCGGGTGGTGGAACTAAAGGAAGACGGCAGCCTGCTCTCTTTCATCATGAACCCGCTGAAGAGACAGAATGAACAGGTTTTTCCGAAAGTTTAGCTATTTTGCCGGGACATTCGGGATGCTAAAAGAAAATCTATGCTGGAGGAAATTGAAAAGGACTACGGATTTACCTATCCAACGCTGTATAAACAATTATATAAGGATGGTATGCTCAACTGGGGCGAGTTTGGGGAAGACTGGCTGGATAAAGTATACCCTGCCATCAAAACGGCACCGCCTTTACTGTTATACGCCAACGATCTTGAAATAATGGCCCTTTCCACGGTAGACGAAGAAATGGAGGAAGGACTGCTTTTTGCAGACCCGGTACACCGTTTCGTTCCGTTTGCCATGAGCGGCGCCGGCGACTGGTTCGCTTTTTACTATAACCTGCAAAACGGCGATGATGTGCCCATTGTACAGGTGTTTCATGATTCAAATGAAGCCTGTATCCTGGCTAAGAACCTGCAGGACTTTATTTTCCTGCAGATGCTGGAAGCGGTAACAGACCTGGATCCCAGGCACCCTTCCCTGATTGTGCATGGCAATATGAAAGAGAATTGTCTCAATTTCCTGCGTACACACGCACCTTATCTTACCCCCCACCAGGCGCGGATTGTAGAGGCGGTATATGATTTTGGAAGACTGACCAACGTGGCCCTGCACGAAAT
>NZ_DATMTE010001000.1:0-3975 GCF_035564935.1 Chitinophaga sp.
AGCAAAAAAGTACCGGCTATTGTTTCAATAGGCAACAACCTGTGGAACTACTATCCTTCCGCGGTCCTCGAATCCATCAACTGGCTGCCTTTCACACCGCTTTTCTCCTGGTTTAACAAGCGTAATAACAGAAAGTTTGCCAACAGTATCAGGGAGGCTATCGGGGAAATGAATTTCAAAGACATCATTTTATTTAATGATAATGACATCTTCCGGGGATTCTATCTCAAGGAAATGTTACAGCCATCCAGTTATGTGTATTATAGCAGGGATTACCTGCTGGGCGTTCCCTACTGGAAAAAGCACGGACTACAGCTGGAGCCGCAGCATATTGCAAAAGCCGATGCCGCAGTAGCTAATTCCTTATACCTTAAAGAAATGCTGCAGCAATACAATCCTTCCAGCTATTATGTTGGACAGGGATGTGACCTGCGGTTGTTCAACGCTGCCGATGAACATCCTGTTCCGGAAGATGTGCCAACAGGCAAAGGCCCGGTAATAGGTTATGTGGGCGCGCTGAAATCGTTGCGGCTGGATATTAACGTATTGGTAAAGATAGCCAGCGAACGGCCGGACTGGCAACTGGTGCTGGTGGGCCCGGAAGATGACGACTTTAAAGCCTCCCGGCTTCACCAGCTACCCAACGTTTATTTTACGGGGCATAAGGATCTGTCGCAGCTCCCTGCTTATGTACAGGCTTTTGATGTATGTCTTAACCCGCAGGTACTGAACGAGGTAACAGCCGGGAACTACCCACTGAAAATAGATGAATACCTGGCCATGGGAAAACCGGTGGTGGCCACTGCTACCAAAACCATGGAGCTGTTCCGGCAGCATGTATACCTGGCAGCAACGCCGGACGATTATGTTCCGCTGATTGAAAGGGCACTGTCGGAAAACGCAGATCTTTCACTGGCAGGTGAACGGATCCGTTTTGCCCGCACACATACCTGGGAAAATTCGGTAGCAGCTATTTACCAGGCCATCTTAAACACCAGCGGTAACTAATATGAGCATCAAGGAAAAACTGAAACAACATCCCGGGCTAAAGAAACTGGCTTTATATCTCCTGATGCCAAAGCACCAGGCCCGCCCGCGCCTGTGGGTGCGATGGTTCGTGAATCCTTTTATCCATAAAAAAGGGAAGGGCGCACTCATCCGGAGACGGACCCGGATGGATGTACTGCCCTTCAATACTTTTACGCTGGGAAGCTACTCCACCATCGAAGATTTTGCCACCGTAAACAATGGAATGGGCGCAGTGATCATTGGTAATCATGTAAGGATTGGAATAGGCAATGTACTGATCGGCCCGGTACGTATAGGCGATAATGTTATACTGGCGCAAAACATTGTGTTGTCGGGATTGAATCATGGTTACCAGGATCCGGATGTTCCCATTTCGTTGCAGCCCTGTACTGTAGGTGAAATTGTTGTAGAAGCAGATTGCTGGATAGGCGCCAACAGCGTTATTACTGCAGGCGTTACTATCGGGCGGCATTCCGTGGTGGCCGGCGGCAGCGTGGTCACGAAAGATGTACCTCCTTATACAATAGTGGCGGGCAATCCTGCCCGCCCTATCCGTCAATATCAATCTTCCAGTGGTACCTGGGAAAAAATCTAGTTGCTTATTTTTATAAAACGTCCTTTCTTATTAAAGCTGTTGTCCTGCGACTTCACCTCTACTATAAAATGTCCGTTTGATAAATTGCTGATGTTCACATCCGACTGGAATGAGTCTGGTGTGGTAAACATTAGCTGTTGCTGTATCCGGCCGTTCATGTCATAGATCCTGACGTGCAGCGGCAATGTACCTTTGCGGGCAATCCGCAGGCGGATGTGATCCGTTGCCGGGTTGGGCGATATAGCCAGTGAATCATCTCCATGGGAAATAATATCGTTGCCCAGTACCGTTAAATTAAAGGTGGTGGTAGCCGTAGCATCCCCGTCGTCGGTAACGGTGAGCCTGAACTGGTACTCACCCGCCTGCAGGCCGTTGATGAGGGTTTGTACCTGGCCGGGACTTTTAAAATTGGCCCTGGTGGGGCCGGTTACCTGCGTCCATTCATACTTCACAATAGTACCATCCGGATCATAAGAGGCGCTGCCATCTGCAATGAACGAGTTCATTGGCTGCTGAATACTTTTGTCGCCCTGTGTTTGCGCTACCGGTGCTTTATTTGGCACCGGCAATACGGTGATGCTCACCGTAGCGGAGGCCGTGGCGCCGTTGTTATCTTTTACCGTAAGGCGGAAAGTATAGGTTCCTGTCTGCAGGTTGGTGATGTTTGTTTTAGCGGCGCCGGCGCTGGCAATGTCGCCACCGGCAGGACCGGCGGACTTTTCCCATAACCATGTTTCGATCCGCCCGTCGGCGTCGCTGGAGGCGCTGCCATCCAGGGCGGCGCTACTCACCGGTAACTGTACGGTAATGTTGTTGCCGGCAACAGCCACCGGCGGCTGGTTCACGGGCGCCGCTGTGACCACCACGCTTACAGTGGCTTTACTTGTGGCGCCGTTGTTATCGGTTACCGTGAGGCGGAAAGTATAGGTTCCCTCCTGCAGGTTAGTGACGTTTGTTTTGGCAGTACCTGCACTGGCAATGTTGCCACCGGCAGGACCGGCCGTTTTTTCCCAGAGCCAGGTTACGATTTGTCCGTCGGCATCCGCAGAGGCGCTGCCATCCAGGGCTGCGCTGCTCACCGGTAACTGTATGGCAATGTTGTTACCGGCATCAGCCACCGGCGATTGGTTAGGCGCTGCCGCCAATACCAATATGCTTACCGTAGCGGTGGCCGTAGCGTTGTTATTATCTGTTACGGTAAGCTGGTAAGTATAGGTTCCTGCAGCCAGGTTATTTACCGCGGATTGCGCAGCTCCGGCTGTTGCCAGGTCGCCACCGGCAGGACCGGTCGTTTTCTGCCACAACCAGCTAACAATTTGTCCGTCAGCATCTGTAGAGGAGCTGCCATTAAGCGTAGCTGTGTTCACCGGTAGTTGTACCTGGATGTTTTTCCCTGCACTGGCAACGGGTGGTTTATTGGCAGCAGCTAATACGGTCACTTTTACGGTAGCCGTATCTTTTGCGCCTGCATTATCTGTGATGATGAGGCGGAAGGTATAGGCGCCGGCCACCAGGTTGGTGACGTTTGTTTTAGCCGCGTTTGGCGCCGACAGATCGCCCCCTGCCGGACCGGCCGTTTTGGACCATGCCCATGCGGAGATCTGGCCGTCGGCATCTGTAGAAGCGCTGCCATCCAGTGAAGCGGTGTTCACCGGCAACTGTACCTGTACATCGCTTCCTGCACTGGCCACCGGCGGTTTATTAGCCGCCGCTTTCACAGTTACCGTGATGCTGTCGGCATCTGTTAAGCCGTTTTTATCGGTTACCGTTAACGCATATACGTAGGCGCCCTCGGTAAGACCTGTTACATTTGTTTTCACCACAGCGGGGCTCACAATAGTTCCTGCGGAAGGGCCGGAGATCTTCTTCCAGGCGTAGCTTTGAATAGTGCTGCCGGCGGAAGCGGTGGATAACGCGCCATCCAGGGTAACATTATCTACCGGCAAGGTGATAGTGATATTGCTGCCTGCATTTGAAACGGGCGGCAAAGTAGTGCTGCCGGATTTAAATTCAAACGCACCTACATCGTACTTACTTTGCTGGGGTCTTGGCGCATTGTCGAAGTCCGTTTTTAATGCAAAGTCCGTCATATCCCTGCCCGTATTTACCGCAGTGGAAGTGGATTGCAAGCGGTAGTTTCCTCCGGCCCCGTCCACAAAATTAGCGGAAGCTACATCGGTATAGCAGATGTTGTTTCCTGCAGTAAGCTTAATAGGCTGATCTCCTTTAATATACATTCCCTTTGAAGGGTAATCATAAGCAGTTCCGGTTTGCACCAGGAGGTTATTATATACCTGGTGGCCGATAGGTGTTTGATAGGCAAATATTTTGATACCATTCTTTCCCCCGTC
>NZ_DATMTE010001001.1:0-5314 GCF_035564935.1 Chitinophaga sp.
AACTGGAAAGATCCAATCCTTCCCGCAGTTCTTCAAGTTGTTTTTCCCGGCTCATTGAATGCAGGTTATCGCGCAGATCATCCTGCTGGAGTCCGCTGTAAACGGTAGTAGACTTAATATCAATATTCCCCGCACTATCGACAACAGCATCCACATAGCGCACCTGCCCGTTACAGTCCATACCATACGCCGGTGTGTGGATCAATTTGCTGTTCTCTGCATCCACCAGTAATACCGGCCTGTCGTCGGTAAAGTATCCCAGATAACCCGCAGACACCGTATTACTTGTACACTCCAGCCAGGTGGTATCTTTTGCACCCGGCACACAAAGGATAACGTGATTGAATTGCGAGGACGGGAAATCTTCGCGCAAGGTATGCTCTCCTCCTCCTGCCTTTACGAGTACACAGTTTGATTTAATCCCTGCTTCTTTCAACAATGCCATCATATAATTCGACAATGCCTTGCAATCGCCGTAACCATTAACAGCCACAGATGTTGCATCAAAAGTTTGCCATCCTCCTATGCCGAGCTGGATACTGATGTAGCGATAATTCCTCTGCAGAAACTTATACAATACCCTGATCTTTTCCTCACGGCTGCTAACACCATTCGTCAGTTCATGTACTTTTGCTTTGATATTATCCGGCAGTACATCCCTGCCTTCATTGAGCTTATAGTTAAAGTTCCCGTAATCCTTCCAGGTGGTCATTTTACCTTTATAATCCCCGTATTCGAAATCTGTGGGCGCCAGAAAAACGCTGGGGGTACGCTGGTAAAATTCCACTGCATTAATTTCGTATTTCAGAGCGGGTAACTGATTAACCTCCCAGGTAATACGCTTATTCCCTTTATCAGAGGTAATTACAGGCTTACCATCATAGAGATAACTACTATAACGCAGCTCATAATTTTCCGGGTAAATAACTGTTAAACGGCCTTTTTCCACGGTAGTAAAAAAACTGCTCTGTGGCTGCCACCTGGGTATCAACGCCGTTGTTTTGATTCGTACCTCTGTCTCATATTCCACCGTATGCGGATACACGTTATAATGAAACTGATGCAGCTTTACGCGGTCATCCGACATCAGGCTGCCTCCCATAACGCTTACATCGCGTATATCGCTTTGCTTCAACCGCTTCAGTAACTTACCATCAGCATCATATAACGCTCCACTGATGGAACGGATCTCTCTCAGCTTATCGTAGTATGTTTCAAGGCTCATTTGCTCTGCACCTGCTTCATCCAGCACTGTAGCCACCGTATGTGTAATAAAACGGACATCAGAGAGATCATTTATCTTCACCGTCATCTCATCTATCCTTTTTACAAGGTGCGCATTCTTCTTCAGCGAATCAGGAATGGTACCTGCCGGGTAAACCGGATCACCGGCCCATGCGGCTTGCGATACAGCCACCAGGAACAGCAGGATACTTAATGTTAACCGCTTGCACATATCTTACTTTTTCTTTTTTAAAACAACCTGTTCTGCTTCCTTCTTTACCACCAGGTCATAAAAATCGCGCAGCGTGGCATATTCTTCAGGGGCAAAATTGGCTTTGTTTAATTTTACACGGCAACGCAGCTGTACATGGTTATCCGTTTGCTGGATAAGATACTGGAACAGGCCCTCATTTTCATTATAATTCGCCATAGCTGATTTAGGTATTTCATCAACCACATATCCCTCGGGCACATCCAGGTTAAAGGAATATATTTCATCATACACGCTGTTCATCTCCACGGGAAATTTACGCTCCATTGCTTTAAAAGGATTGCTTTTGTAGGCCTCAGACAGGAGCGGGTTAATGTAGATCATGTCCTCTTCGCCTACCTGCATTTTGAAATCATATTTTACCATCACAGGCAATTCCAGTTCCTTCAGATCCTCTATCGATTTATTATCCAACTCTATATCACCGGTATATGATTTTGTTACCTGCTTAAAAAATTCCTCCGTATTACCGTCTTTTACTTTTGTTCTTATTTTATAAGAATCGAGATAGGTAGGCCGTTGCATGAAAGTTCCTGCCATCATGCCATTTTCTATCTTTCCAAGTATAACGCTGGTAAACTGCTGTTCCTTCAGAGAGTCGGCCCCCAGTATTACCGGCGTGGCAAAATCGTCCAGCGACCGCGCGGCGCCATTATAACATTCGCCCGGTAATTTCCCGAAGCCCATCAGGGGCCTTGAGGCATCCAGTTTAATATATTCCTCTCCAAGGTTCACACCGGCAATCACATAATTGAAGTGTGTATATAAAGGATAGAATTGGTATACATACCCGTTATCGCGGGTACTCAGCAACAGTGGAGAGGCAAACAGGCCTGCTTTTTTCAGCATAGCCACCAGCAACATGTTGATGTCGGACACGTTCCCGTTCTTTGAATTAAAAACGGTTTTAAGCGACTTGTCCATCCACAGCGCACTGTAATCCGTGCAGGTAAAATTATCCCGTACCCAGGTAAAGATCTTCTGTACTTTTTCCTTATCCGTTTTGGCGTCCTTTACCAGTTCTGCCACCTGGTCGGAAAGGAAACCATTGTTGCCGTTCAATACACCACCCAGGTCTTCGTCCTTCATCAGGTCTTTCATCAATTCCTCCCAGGTGCTTTGCACCGGCTTGCGGGGCTCTCCCGGCCAGTTGTAGGCCGATAACTGAAATTCTACCCGGTTGATGTAGTTATCGATGGTAGTAATGTGACTTTCTTCGTTAATAGGCGGCACATCTTTCAATGCCCATTTATAAGTAGTAACAGAAGGCGTTACCGTTACCAGGTTGGATGGGCCGGAGGCTCCGGCCGATTCATTACGGAAGGTAAAAGTGGAGCGGGAAAATGTTTTTGTTTTCACCACGTATGGCTCATATCCCTGTGGGATCAGCATATAGTCGAAATACTCAGGAATTGAAACACTGTATTCGCTCCACAGGCAGGGATACTGCCCCTGGAAACTCCAGGCGCGCAGGTGCCGGTAGTAGGGCGATGATACCGAGTACGTGTATTCAATAATAGTTCCTTCCTTTACTGCGGGCAGGGTAAACTTCTTTATCAGCAGGTTCTTATCCTGTTTATCATTGAATACGTTTTTGCTTTCCATCCTCGTTTCCACTATTTCCCCGTTTTCAAGATTATAGGAAGCTGCTTTCAGGTTCAGCAGTTTTTCTTCCGATGTGCCTGATTTGTAGATGGGTACCCGGACAGTGGCTACATCATAACCGCTTTTGTCCATCACTTTAATA
The DNA here is from genome assembly GCF_035564935.1 of Chitinophaga sp. Classification (GTDB taxonomy): domain Bacteria; phylum Bacteroidota; class Bacteroidia; order Chitinophagales; family Chitinophagaceae; genus Chitinophaga. The sequence goes on from NZ_DATMTE010001001.1 coordinate 3,243, forward strand.
CGGCAGTGTATCTTAAACACCAAACGCAGATCGTTTCCATCCGACTCAAAAATGGAGGAACCGATCTCAGACAGGACGATGGCGTGTGCGCCGGTATCCTTCTCTGATCTTTTTACAGCAAATTCTTCTTTGGAAACCTTGCCAAATTTCATTTTACTTCCGTCCTGGGCAAAGGTGGACAGGGCGAACAAACAGCTGGCAATGGGAGCCAGCAAAACAAAGGTATAGCGCATACAGTTAACGGGCATATGGGATATATATGCCAGGCTAAGATATAAATAATATGCTAATTTTGCCCGGATGACCCATACTTTATTCATAAAAGAGCTGGCCAGGGAGCTAGGATTTGACTATTGCGGCATTGCCAAAGCAGAGCAGCTGGACGACGATGCCCGCCGGCTGGAAGCATGGCTGAATAAAGGTATGCATGGCACCATGCAGTATATGGAAAATCATTTCGACAAAAGAATAGATCCGCGTAAACTGGTAGACGGCGCCAGGTCGGTGATCACCCTGCTGTTTAATTACTTCCCGTCTGAACAGCAACGCCCCGATGCCCCGCGCATTTCCAAATATGCTTATGGTCAGGATTATCATGAAGTGATCCGGGCGCGACTGAAAACGATGCTGCTGCGGATGCAGGAACATATCGGCCCCGTGCAGGGCCGGGGATTTGTAGATTCCGCCCCCGTACTGGAGCGGGCCTGGGCCACCCGTAGCGGGTTAGGCTGGATTGGTAAAAACGGGAACCTGATCCATAAACAGGCAGGCTCCTTTTTCTTCATTGCCACGCTGATCACCGATATTGAACTGGAATACGATGGGCCTGTGGCCGATTACTGCGGCTCCTGTACCCGCTGCCTGGATGCCTGTCCTACCGGGGCGTTGGTAGCCCCCGGCGTAGTGGATGGCAGCAAGTGTATTTCCTATTTTACCATAGAACTGAAAGAACAGCTGATCCCCGATAAAATGAAGGGGCAATTTGATAACTGGATGTTCGGCTGTGATACCTGCCAGGATGTGTGCCCCTGGAACCGGTTCTCCAAAGCCAACCGGGAAGCGGCGTTTACGCCGGTGCCAGCCATCCTTAATTTTTCTACCCGCGACTGGGAAGAGCTGACAGAAGAAGCCTTTAAAAACATCTTCCGTCATTCCCCCCTGAAACGCAGTAAGTTTGACGGTATCCGGAGAAATATCAATTTCCTGAACAGTTAACGGCTGGCGGCTTTCATCAGCCATTGGGCCAGGTCTGTTGCGGCTTCATAGTTTTGGAAAGATGCCGGCAGCTTCTTTCCATCCACATATTCGTTATAAAACCAGGGGTCGCCAACAGCAAATACCTTCCCCTTTCCTACTTCCGCCACCGCCATGATCACATGGTCGCCATCCTTATAAACCGCCCGTGCAGGCGCTTTCAGGGTTAAAGTAGACAGCTCCTTGATATACACTTTCCGCCCTGGCGAAAATATTTCATGTCCCGCAGGGATATGAAAGGTGCCCTGTTCCCAGTTTTTGCCCTGTACCCGGTTGCGGCTGTCGCCGTTAAAATGGATACCAAACTTTTCGCTCAGCCGGTTAAAGTGGGCAAACTCGGCATTGGCCGAATCATTTTCCAGCAATACCAGCACCCCGCCTGCCTTTACCCAGTTATAAACGGCACGGGCATCTTTTTCGTTCATATAGTTAGGCCGTGGCGATTCTTTTTCCGCATCGGGGTCAATAATTATATAGATACCGGTGTTTTCCAGGTTGGCAGCCGTGGGCGCCGTTAACAGGCTGTCTTTTTTTACCCCCAGGGAATCAAAAATATGCCCCCAAAGCGACATGCCGCCATTATCAGACTCTCCCCAGATGTAATGCCATCTTTCCGTGTTACCGGCTTTATCCTTCCTGACCTCGTTGTTGTAATAGTAATCGAGCGTAACGGTGCCACCTTTTGCAGGCGGTTGCTGCGCAAAGGCGGTGGTTCCCGCTCCGGCTAACAGCATCATACATAAAGTAATACGTTTCATGGATTTTCAGATTGGCGAAAAAAGTACTCAATAATCTTTAAAGATTATAGCCCGTTCACC
>NZ_DATMTE010001002.1:0-1625 GCF_035564935.1 Chitinophaga sp.
GCTTATCCTGCCTCAGCTCATCGCCCAGCAGGACGGTTGGAACGTGTATGAGGTAAAACATACTGAGCAGCCGATTTATTATCGTTTTTCAGCACGTGTGCTGAGCCTGGATCATTGGGATATTGATGCTTTTTCCATCAGCAAGAGTCAGCATGGTGTTGCAGGTACCTTGGACGCCGCCGCGTTTATTGTTGAATTTGCCGATCAATTGGGGCTGGAGCAGGAAAATATCGGGACTTACCTCGAGGAGATCATCAGTGTCCTGTTCACCTATGCCTACATGCGTGATCAAAATCGGATGGGCGTGGATGAATTGATCAAATCGGATTATCAGGTGATCGAACATGCCATGTCTGCCGGGCACCCCTGTTTTGTAGCCAATAGCGCACGGATCGGTTTTGATGCCATAGATTATCAGAATTATGCGCCCGAAGCTGCATCTCCACTGGCTCTGGTATGGCTCGCGGGGCATCGTGACCGTACCGAATTTACCAGCATAGCGGGGGTATCCTATGAGCATACCATCCGCCAGGAATTAGGAGCGGAGCATGTGACTGCATTTGGCAAAATGTTGAACGATGAAGGCTTAGATCCGCAGGACTATTTCTTTTTTCCGGTGCACCCTTGGCAATGGTTCAACAAGCTGTCGCACATTTTTGCGGCGGACATTGCCAGCCAAAAGTTGGTCTGTCTCGGTTATTCGAATGACCTTTATCTGCCACAGCAATCGGTACGGACACTGTTCAATGTCAGCAATTCGCAGCGATCCTATGTCAAATCTGCCCTTTCGATCCTCAATATGGGCTTTATGCGCGGACTGTCTCCGTACTTTATGCGGACAACACCGGCCATCAATACCTGGGTATATGACCTGGTGGCCAATGATGCCTATCTGCAACGCCGGGGCTTCACCCTGCTGCGTGAATTTGCGACGGTGGGGTATACCAATGCGTATTTTGAGGAAGCGATGAAGCTAGATACGCCGTATAAAAAGATGCTGTCGACACTTTGGCGTGAAAGCCCGTTTACCGTCGTGAATGACGGACTGCAGCTGATGACCATGGCAGCATTATTACATATTGACGTTTATGGAAAGGCATTTTTGCCGGCGCTCATCCGCTCCTCGGGTTTAAGCACCGCCGATTGGTTGCGGCATTACCTGAACAGCTACCTGAGTCCGCTACTGCATTGTTACTATTATCACGATATGCGTTTTATGCCGCATGGTGAAAACCTAATCTTGGTGATGGAAAACCATGTCCCCGTCAAGGTGATCATGAAGGATATCGGCGAGGAGGTGGCGGTGCTGTCACCGGAAGTTTCCTTACCGCCTGATGTTGAACGCATCCGCATCCCGGTGCCGGAGGAACTCAAGATTCTGTCCATCTTTACACAGGCCTTCGACTGCTTCTTCCGGTTTTTAAATCAGGTGATGGTGGCGCATGCCGATTTTCCGGAATCGGAATTCTGGGAACTTGTTACCGAATGTATCCTGGCTTACCAACAAGAATTTCCAGAACTGCAGGAGCGCTTTGACCGATATGATCTTTTTGCGGCCGAAATCCCTAAAACCTGCCTGAATAGGCTGCAGCTGAAAAACAATAAAAAGATGATCGACGGCTCCA
>NZ_DATMTE010001003.1:0-5053 GCF_035564935.1 Chitinophaga sp.
ATAAAAAAAACCTGCCCCAGGACATACCCGGGGCAGGTTCTTTTTTATGCGGCAATACATCACTTTATCATCTCCAGTAACTTCTTCTCCAACTCCGATCCTCTTAAATCTTTAGCTACAATTTTTCCATCGCGGTCAACCAGGATATTCCAGGGAATGCCACGCACGTTGTAATACTGTGCTATAGCATTTTCCCGGCCTTTCAGGTCCGACAATTGCGTCCATGGCAGTTTATCTTCCTTAATGGCTTTCTTCCATTTGCCGGCATCGCTATCCAGGGAGATACCTACGATGGTAAAATCTTTGGATTTGAAAGTATTGTATGCTTTCAGCAGATTTGGATTCTCTGCGCGGCAAGGTCCGCACCAGCTGGCCCAGAAATCTATCAGCACATATTTTCCTTTAAAGCCGGCAAGAGAGATTTCATGTCCGCTGGAATCGGCCTGGGATAAATTTGCAATCGTGGCTCCTTCCGCGCTTCTTTTCATCATAGGAAGCATTGCAGCTATTCTTCTGCCGGAAGGCGTTCCGCGGCTTACTTCCGGAAGCAGTGTGTAAAGCGGGTAAACGATATTGTATTTGGGTCCTGAAATATCTTCGGCCATATCTTTTACCAGCTGTAATGAAAACAAATTGGCGGGATGCTCCTTTACGTACTTTTTAACATTTTCCGTATACCGGTTTCTTGCCAGGGAAAGCAGCTGTTCTCCTATTTTAAATCTCTCCTCCTGCGGGGCATCAGTGAGCTGTTGCAGCAATTCCTTTTGCTTTGGGCTAAGCTCCTTTGTGGAAGCATAGAAGCGGTTGGCTTCATCCTGCATATCGGAGCCTTCCAAACTGAAATTGGGTAATGAATCCGTGTTAACAGATAATTGCAGGTAGCCGATATCGGAGAAAAAGCTAAGCTGTTCGCGTTTGGGAAGTATGGTTGCATTCACCCGTTGTGATTCCTGCATTTCAGCCAGCCAGGTAAACTTGCCGTTGTGAATGGATACGGTATCATTCCGGTATTCATTGTCTTTATAATATTTAAAAACAATGCTGCTTTCATTCTCCCCTTTTATAGTGCCATCCATGCGCATGTTATATCCCTTGTCAAAGATGTCCATCAGCGTGTTCATCAGGTCCCTGTTGCGCTTGTTTTTGGCAATGATCTTACCATTGGGATCTATGAGTACATTCTGCGGGATTCCCTTGATACCGTATTGAACGGCGGCTTCATTGTTTCTTCCTTTCAGATCGGATACCTGCTGCCAGGGCATATTATCGTCCTTAATGGCCTGTATCCATTGGGTGCGATGCAGGGAATCGTCCAGTGATACGCCCAGCACGGTGAAGCCTTTATCTTTATAGGCGTTGTAGGCCCGCAGCACATTCGGATTTTCTGCGCGGCAGATACCGCACCAGCTTGCCCAGAAATCAACCAATGTATACTTGCCCCGGAAGGAGGATAGCTTAATGGTATTTCCTGCTACGTCTGCCTGTGTAAAATCCGGGGCGGGCGAACCCACCATTATTCGCCTGACATTGGCGATCTGCTTTAGCAGCGCTTTTCCATCTTCCGAATTTTTAAACCGGGGACTGAGCGCATCGAATAAAGGTGTAATCGTTTCGGGATCTAAACCTATACGATAATTATAAACCATATCCCAGGAGGCATAAGCATCCGGATGCTGCCTGATGATAGCGGCTACGCCCCCGTTAAATTTTGCCCTTACCTGTTCCATTTCCGCATCGATAGCCCGTACGGAATCTTTCATACCACGATTGTAATAGGCCCTTGTATTCAGGGAAGTAAAAGCAGGTGCATACTTTTCTCCATTGCGTACAAATTCATCCTGCACAGCGGTATTCGGGCTACCCGTTACCGTAGCTGCATCAATGGAACCGGTTGCGTTCATTTCAACTTTCCCCGGTTCCAGGTAAAAACGCCTGGAAACATATTTAGTAGCAGATGGTATCATATATATTCTCGCCGATGCCGGCCTGCTTAACCTGCCATTAAATACGAAATGCCCGTCTTTCTGCAACGTAACGGAATCAGTTGCCATTTCCCTCTCACTCAACTCATACTGGAGATAAAGTTTGCCGGTATATTGGGGGGCAGTTATCCGCCCCTGTAGTGTGAATGGCTTTGTATGGCCGGGTTGTGCCTTTGCCCCGGCCGTTCCGGCCATGAGCAGGGCGGCAGGCAGCCATTGCCTGAATAATGATGAGTAACGCATAATATGTTTGGTTTCTGTTTAGCTTAAAAGTATCCCTTGTTCTGGGTTAAGTTTACATTGGAATTGATAGCCGATTGCGGGATGGGATACAAGGCATCCGTTGCCTGCCACTGATCTCCTTTGAGATGAGATAATACTTCATCTGCCCTGGAAACAGCGGGATTACTTACACCCGGTAGTCTTTTCAGATCTAACCAGCGATATCCCCATTCACAGAAAAATTCAATGCGGCGTTCATGTTCAATAGCAGCCATCAACGTTGCTTTATCGGCAGCTTTAGTATTTCCTAAGCCAGCTCTTAACCGGACGCTGTTAATATCAGCTGCCGCGGCAGTATAATTGGATTGCTGCGTAAGCGCTTCCGCGCGGATTAAATACTGTTCAGACAGGCGTAATACCTGGTTATATTCTACCGCGCCAATACCTGCCATATACTTGTATTTTGCAGGATATGGATAATTAATGCCTCCATAGCTTTTATAACCAACCCAATTGGTTTTTCGCTTATCGCCCGGTTCAAAATCTTCATGGAGCCCGTCTTTCAATACAAATTTGGGTGTTGGACTCAAAGCAGAAGGAACAAAGTTGTTGGCTATCCATGAACTGGTAATGCCATTTACAAACTGGAGGATACCTTCCGGGTTGTTGGCCAGGAATACCTGGTCAACAGCCGTATTCATGCTAAAAAGCCCCGGGTTATTGATCACAGCGGTAGCCATACTTTCAGCCTGCTGCCATTTTCCCCTGTAAAGATATACCCTTGCCAACAGGGCATCTGCAGCCCAGGTAGTAGCACGTACGCGCTTACCGCCATAATAGTCCAATGTAGCAGGCAATACTTTTTGCGCGTCTGTAAGATCTTTTTCTATCTGGTCGTATACTGCATCCACGTTATCGCGGGGCTGCGTGGTAGTGCTATGCACATCGGTAGAGGTTACCAACGGTACGGCTCCATATTCATTCACTAAATAGAAGTAGCAGAATGCGCGTATGAACTTCGCCTCTCCTACCGTTCTTTGTTTGTACGCTTCAGATAAGGGAGATCCCGGCATCCCGGTGATAATAGAATTGGCGATGTACACATTTTTATAAATGGTGCTCCATAAACCTTCTACATAATAAACCAGCGGGGTTAAAGAGTTGTTTGTAAAGTCATCATAATAATTCATAGAATAGGCATAGCCCTCATCTGCCGACATGCTGTTGAACATAGTGATAGAAGTACCCATATCACTACCGGGATTCGGATTGGCAACATTCGCATATAAACCTATCATAGCTGCTTCCGCCGTGGTGGAGTCCAGGAACACGCTGTTGGAAGCCAGCTGGTCTTTTGGCGGCCCGATCTCTATCAGTTTCTTACAACTGCTCATCATTGATCCGGCCAATAACACCCAACAAGTATATAAAAAGAGTTGTTTTTTCATTTCTTTATTGTTTAAAGTGAACAATGGATACCGGCTGCAATTTGCCTTATCGGCGGCAATACAGCTCCGGCGGTTTCAGGATCAAATCCCAGGTAATTGGTGATGGTAAATAAATTCTGCGCCCTCACAAATGCCCCGGCTGATTTTAACCGGATTGATTTTGTCCAGGAAGATGGCAGCTCGTAAGAGAGGTTCAGGTTTTTCAGTCTTATAAAACTGGCGTCTGAATAGCTGGCGTCTGACAGCAGGTAGTAATTCTTATAGGCATAAGTGGCCGCGCTACCGGATAATACAGACGGTCTGAAACCATCGGAAATAATTTTATCGTCCTGGTTCGACAATCCGCCCGGCTGTATAGCTACCGAAGAGCGGACAGAGGATTTAGTTTGCTTCACGAACTGTAACAGGATATCCAGCTGAAACCGCCCGAGCTTGAATGAGTTGCTGAAGCCACCGTAGAAATCAGGCATACCGGAGGCTATCACCTGGTAATCTCCATTGGCTGTTTGTAACAACCCGGTTGTAAATTTTCCATCCTTGTTAAGATCTTCAACAGTGGCAATTCCATCTTTCAGGCCGGTATAGTGATAGCCGTTTAAATTGTTGATGGGTTGTCCTTCTATATAAACATAAGCATAGGCCGTTGTTTTCAGACCGGGGAAAGAGATGAGCTTATTACGGGGTATGGTAATGTTGAAAGAACTGTTCCAGGAAAAATTCCCACGGCTGATATTTTTTGTTTTCAGTTCAAACTCCCATCCTGAACTTTGTAACAGCGCAGGCATATTACCGGTAAAGGAAGAAAATCCTGATTGGGAAGACAATGGAGAAACTACCAGCTGATTATCTGTACGGCTGCGGAACCAGGAGGCAGAAAGGAAGATCTGGTCTTCCAGGAACCCGGTTTCCAGGCCAATATCCAATTTGCGGTTAGACTCCCAACCAAAATCAGGGTTGGCGCTCCGCAAAGGATAAATGCCGGTACTGCCATATTGGTAAAAAAGATTGCCATAGGATGCCAGGTATCCGTAATCGGGGATCTGGTCGTTCCCTGTAGTTCCGTAGCTGGCTCTGAGTTTGCCATAGCTCAACCACGGGAGTGCTGATTTTGTCCATTGTTCACTACTGAATATCCATGCTCCGCCAACGGACCCGAAATTACCGAACTGGCGGTTGGGACCAAAGCGGGAAGAGCCATCCCTGCGGCCTGTTAAATTAAAAATATACCGGTCTTTCAGTATATAATTTATACGTCCGAACCCGGAAACGTATTTGTATTCCCTGAAGCTGCTGCTTTTGTACGTAATATTAGAAGCGGCGGTCCAGGAACTCATCAGCTTATCGTTGGAGAAGCCCGTGGCCCTTACAGAATATGGCTCGGCAAAGCTGGATTGCTGCCAG
>NZ_DATMTE010001004.1:0-8905 GCF_035564935.1 Chitinophaga sp.
ATTTGAGAAGAGCGAAATAGTTCGTACTGCCCCATACCGCCAGGACCTAAAGCCCTGGAGTATATTACCCCACCCAGCATGTTCAGCAGGATACCTGCCATCTGGCCACCGGTAACGAATATACTTTTCCGTAAAAAACTCATAAACTATTTAGCGTATTTCTTGTAAATCTGAAGGATCTTTTTAACCCATGCCTCAGAAGAATAATCTCCTTCCACTTTCCCGGTAGCATTTTTTATCAGCTGATCGCGCATTGTATCATCTTTAAGGAGCAGATCCATGGCATTAGCCAGTTCTGTGGCGTTGGCAGGTTTTACCAGCAAACCGGTTTGTTCATGTGCTATCAGTTCCGCCAATCCGCCAATACCAGAGGCAATGGGAACCGTGCCGGCGGCCATTGCTTCTGTTACCGCGAGTGAGGTGGCTTCCACCACTCCGCTGGCTGGTACAGACGGCACGATCACGGCTTTGGCCTTTGCAAACAACGGCAGCAAACTGTTTCTTGGCACAGGGCCTAAGAAAGTTACCCGGGGAGTGATATCCAGGCTGGCGGCCAGGTCTTCCAGCTCCTTCCGGAGCGGGCCCTGCCCGGCAATCACCAATTGGCAATCCTTGTTTTCCAACTGTGCCAATGCCTCAATGGCATAGCGCACACCTGTTTTTTCCACCAGCCTGCGTGGCACCAGGAAATAGGGTTGTTTTACGGGCAGATCTATCGGTTTCTTTATAAATTCCCTCACTTCTCCAACATGCACACAATTAAATACTACATCAATTTTTGCAGGATCCAGGCCATAATCATTCGTCAGAATGGCGGCCTGCCCGCTATCCACGGCAATAAAATGCCGGGAACTTTTAAACGCCAATGCCTCGCAATCCATTATCAGTTGCTTGTAGGCAGGGAGTTTATCCGCCCCGCCCATTTGCGCCTCATATAACGCCGGACCATGTACGGTCTGAATCACCGGTATTCCGTTAAGATTTCTGCATTGCTGAACAGCATAGGAAGCATACACATCATGTGTATGAATTACATCCGGCTTAAACTGCCCGATCTCTGCTGTCACCAATTGACTGATACGGTTAAGCGTATGCTTAAAGTTGCTGCTGACAAACTTATTATTATCACCCAATGCCAACAACAGGCGAATAGCCTTTTCCCATTTAGGGGGTTGCGCCATTCCTCCCTGGATCAGCTTAACTTCATGACCATTTGATTTCAGTTCAGCTATCAGAATTTCAACATGCGTACTTAATCCGCCTGAGTGAGGTATCCGCTGCTGTGTTACAATTAACACCTTCATTATATCCTATTTTGTCATTTTTCTTACGAGAAAATTAAAAGGCCGCGACAACTGGGTTGCCATGCCTTTGATCATCAGTTTACAGATCCATCCCAATGCCGAGGTCTTATCTTTAAAAGAATAAACCACACCGCCCTGGAGTACTTCCGGAACAACTGTAAAATTCTTTTCGGACAACTGCCGCTGTGCAGCAAAGCCAACTGCTGAGAAAGCCCTGCCATTTGCCTGCAGGCTTTTCAGTATTTCATCAGCGTAGTTCAGTGAAAGCCTGTCCATTGGGAGTATCCTGTCTTCCATCGAAATCCTGCGCATAAACTCGCTGACTTTCGGGTCATAAGGCACTGCAAAAAAGGGGGTTCCCATTGCCGCTGCAAATACACATCCATGCAAACGCATGGATAAAACAAAATCAGCCGCCTTTACCTCCTCCATTGCATCGTTCAGATCAGCAGGAATATGAATACTTATCTTATCCCTGTGCTCAGGTGCAAATGCCGAAATAAGTTCTTCATAGAATTTGACATCATGAACAGACTCATATCCCAGCATTCTTATTGCAACTCCGTTTTCAATCAGCTTCGTACAAATCGCTACTAACCCGTTTTTATCAAGCCCGCTCCATTTCCGGAAAGCCACTGCTACAGTAGGGCGGCTGTTTCCGGAAGAGCGCCCTGCCACATATCGTTTAAAATCAAGAGAAGGAACAACATCTGCAGTCACCTGTATTTTGTTGGCATCCACTCCATATGCTATTAATTCTTTTCTACTTTCTTCATCCCGTACCTGTACCAATGCCATGCGGTTGCAGGCAAAAGCAGTAAGTTCCTTTAACCAGGCAGTTTTAACAGGCCCCACACCAATTCCCACTGTCATTACCGGTCTGTTAAATAAGATACCAAGGCAGGCAGGAAGTATGTAAGCCGGAATGGTAGTCCAGCTATGAACATCCTGTATTATACCACCACCACCAATCACCACCAGATTACTTTTCTTTATACTGCCGATATGCCTGGAAAGGCGCATCCAAAAATCATGTGAGGGGAAAAAGCCTTTAATAGTATCGACAGCAGTTATACCCGTAAAGTTCCGGGTGTATTCCGGGCTCCTGGTTACAATACTGAAATTTGCCTGTGGAAGGTTCTTTTTCACCCCTTCATAAACAGCAAGAGAAACTGCTTCATCACCTACATTTCCAGCGCCAAAAAAACCGGTTAGTAATATATTCTCTGAAGTTTGCCTATTGACAATTGCCATGTGCTTCCGTTTTTATCCTGGCAGGCCTTAAAAGCCATTACCCCTCTATATCAAAATATTTTATCTGTTTATTCCGCTTCAGTTGCATATAAACCATTTTTTGCTGTTTTAAATGCTGGTATTCAGCTTCATTTCTCATTTTAATCACTTTTGCAGGATTTCCTCCTACTACGGCCATTGCCGGTACATCCCTGGTTACCACCGCTCCTGCACCTATAATGGCGCCTTCGCCAATGGTTATTCCAGGCACAATGATCACACTTCCTCCAATCCAGACATTCTCCATTATCCGTACGGACTTAAGGACGGTAGCACCGTCGTAAGGAATCGCCGTAGCGCCCTCATAGCGGTGATTGGCTGTATAAATGCTGACGCCCGGGCCTATCACTACTCCTGAAGCAATGAACAAACCTCCCTGGCTTGATAGAAAAGCGTTAGGTCCGATATAGATATGGTTTCCGAAATGAATTTTTTTGGGGAAAGTTGCTTTTATGCCTTGCGCAATCACAACATTATCACCAAGGTTAAATGAACGCAAGGGGGTGTCATTGGCCCAGCTATTCATCTTCTTTACAAATCCTTTCAGAATTTTTGTAAGAATATTCACGATTAAAAAAATTCTGCTAGTTGTTCAATGGTAACATTCCGGTTCAGCAGCCGTGCAATGCGCTGGCAGGCTTTACCGTCGCCATAGGGATTCACTGCCTGCCCCATAAGATCATATGCTTCCTCATTGTTGAGCAGTTCACTTACTTCTTTATATATCTTCTCCTCATCTACTCCCACCAATTTCACCGTACCAGCTGTAACAGCCTCCGGCCTTTCAGTTGTATTGCGCATTACCAGCACAGGTTTTCCAAGACCGGGTGCTTCTTCCTGCACGCCACCACTGTCTGTCAGAATCAGGTAGCTTTTGCTCATTAAATAAACAAACGGAAGGTATTCGAGTGGAGAAATGATGTATATATTGTCTAAATCTGCCTGCTGCAGGATATCGTGTACTGGTTTACGTACATTCGGGTTAAGATGAACCGGATAAACAAAATCTACTTCCGGGTATTCCTGTGCCAGTTTCTTAATTGCCTGACAAATACTGATGAAGCCATCACCGAAGTTTTCGCGGCGATGCCCTGTGATGAGCACCAGCCTTCGTTCGCTCTTATTGTTTCCATTCCAGGAAGCCATGGTGGCAAGCGGCAGTCCATTCTCCACCAATTGTTTTTCCACTTCGGTTTTAATATCCCCCTGCTGCTCCATTTTATCCAGCACCATGTGCAATGCATCCAGCACAGTATTACCTGTAACAAATATCTGCTCCGCTTTAACGTTTTCGTCCAGCAGGTTTTGTTTGGAGATTTTCGTAGGTGCAAAATGGTAAGTGGCAATACGTCCTGTAATGTTGCGGTTCATTTCTTCCGGCCAGGGGCTATAAATATTATGCGTCCTTAAGCCGGCTTCCACGTGCGCCACCGGAATCTGTTTATAGAATGCGGCCATCGCGGCAGCGGTGGAGGTAGTGGTATCTCCGTGTACGAGTACCACATCGGGCTTAACAACTTCCAGTACTTCCCGCAATCCCGACAGCACCCCTATTGTTACATCATAGAGGTCTTGTCCCTGCTTCATAATCTTCAGATCAAAGTCGGGACGCACTTCAAATATATTCAGCACCTGGTCCAGCATCTCACGATGCTGACCGGTAACACATACTTTCACGTCAAAAATCTCCGGGTGTTTTTCCAGTTCTTTGACCAATGGGCACATCTTAATCGCTTCCGGCCTGGTACCGAATACAAATAATACCTTATTTATTTGTGTTGTCATAAAAAATACTTTGATTAAATACTGTTACAGCTCAGCCAATTATAAGTGACCTTCAAGCCTGTGGCAATACTTATTTCAGGATGGTATCCGATCAGCTTATTTGCCCTGGAAATATCCGCCAGACTATGTTTTACATCTCCTTTTCTTTCCGTACCATACTTTGGCTGAATATCAACAGCCGCCACTTCCGTAATCATATGCCATAGCTGGTTCAGGGTTGTTCTTTCACCAAAGGCGATATTGATAATTTCGGCCTGGTGAATGTCCTTTTTCAGCAGTGCCTTTATATTTGCCTGTACTGCATTTTCCACGAAAGTAAAGTCCCTGCTGGTTTCCCCATCTCCATTTATTACCGGCGCATTTTTCTGAATGGCCGCATCTATAAATAATGGTATTACTGCAGCATAGGCGCCTTTTGGATTCTGACGCGGCCCAAATACATTGAAATACCGCAACCCGATTGAATGGAAATTATATACCCTGGAAAATACACTGGCATACAATTCATTCACATATTTGGTAACGGCATATGGAGAAAGGGGATTGCCTATCGCTTCTTCCACTTTAGGTAGTCCCGGATGATCTCCATAGGTACTGGAGCTTGCCGCATATACCATTCGTTTGACATTTGCATCCCTGGCCGCTACCAATACGTTCAGGAACCCTGAAATATTTACTTCATTGGTGGTAATAGGATCGTTAATAGAACGGGGTACAGAGCCTAAGGCTGCCTGGTGTGTTACATAATCTATTCCTTCGAATGCCTGTTTGCAAACTTCAATATTCCGTATATCACCTTCCAACAGTTCAAATGATGGATTATCTATGAATAGCTTCAGGTTTTCTTTTGATCCGGTAGAAAAATTGTCCAGTACCCTTACTTTCTTTGCACCGTATTTCAGCAGGTATTCAACAATATTAGAACCGATAAAACCAGCTCCTCCTGTTACGAGAAAGGAAAATTCAGATAATTCTTTGCTATGGAAAGGTTTATTGTACATCTATTAAAAGAGATAATGTTTTCGATTAAATAAAATCAGAGCCTGGCATCCACCATCTCTTTAGCTAACACACCTTTGACATCATATATCACCGCATTTTTGTTACAGATAGCGGGAATGTCAATGTCTTTAAATTCGTTATGCGCTACTGCCAATAATACTGCATCAAAGCACGCGTCGGCCGGAATTGATTTAACGCTGTTCCACCCATATTCATGCATCACTTCATCCGGGTTAGCCCATGGATCATGGATCACAATATTAACATCGTATCCTTTCAACGTATTCAAAATATCCACCACTTTTGTGTTGCGTACATCCGGGCAGTTTTCTTTAAAGGTTACTCCAAGCACAAGGATGTTCGCATTTTTTACGCGTACTTCTTTCTTTACCATAAGCCGGATCACTTCATGGGCAACATAAGCGCCCATACCGTCATTCACACGCCGCCCTGCCAATATTATTTCGGGGTGGTAGCCTGCTTCCTGGGCTTTCTGGGCTAAATAATAAGGATCAACGCCAATGCAATGTCCACCCACCAAACCTGGTTTGAACTTCAGGAAATTCCATTTGGTACCGGAGGCTTCCAACACATCTGCTGTATCGATATTGAGGAGATTAAAGATCTTAGCCAGTTCGTTTATAAAAGCAATATTGATATCGCGTTGGGCATTTTCAATCACTTTCGCAGCTTCCGCCACTTTAATGGTAGCTGCTTTGTGTGTTCCTGCTGTGATAACAGATTTATACAGTTGATCTACTTTCTCCGCAACGGCAGGTGTAGAACCTGAGGTTACTTTCAATATTTTGGTAACTGTGTGCTCTTTATCACCCGGGTTAATACGCTCTGGCGAGTACCCTGCAAAGAAGTCTACATTAAACTTTAAACCGGATACTTTTTCGAGTACAGGTACGCATTCGTCTTCTGTAACGCCGGGATATACGGTTGATTCATATATAACAGTATCACCTTTTTTCAGCACGCGGCCAACTGTTTCACTGGCTTTATACAATGGTGTCAGATCAGGGCGGTTATACTTGTCTACCGGTGTGGGTACTGTAACAATAAAGTAATTAGCGGTGCGGATAGCGTCAAGATCATCGGTGCAAAATAAGCCTGTTGAGGCATTTGCATCAGCGCTGATCACCTTCTTTAAATCAGCCTCTGCTACTTCCAGTGTATGATCTTTACCACTCATCAATTCCGCGATCCTGGCCTTATTAATATCAAAGCCGAATGTTTTATATTTTTTTGCAAATTCAACAGCTAAGGGCAATCCTACGTAGCCTAATCCAATAATAGCAATCCTATTTTCCTGGTTCATATTTGATAGTTGTTTCTGAAATTCTATTTTACTCAATTAAGATTTCCCAATCAGCCTTCTCAGGCGGCTACCCCGCTTTTTCTCTGTATACCCGTAGCCATAGCCATATCCGTAGCCATAGCCATAGCCATAATTGCGGCCGGCTTTCACATCATTTACAATCAGGCTGACTTTAGGCATCTTTCGTTGCGTTGTAAGGTCTTCGGGGATTTGCAGCTGTTGTTTAAATGTTACTCCCTGGCGTATCAGGTAAAGTGTAACATCTGCAAACCGCGCCAGTAACTGCGCATCTGTCACCAATCCTACAGGCGCTGTGTCAATAATGATATAGTCAAATTTTTTCCTTAACTGGCTAAACATCTCTTCAGTTTGGTCCAGTAAAAGTAACTCCGCCGGGTTGGGAGGAATTGGCCCGGAAGAAATAAGACTACAATTTTCATGTATTCCTGATGGCCGGATAATACTATCCAGTGAGCTTTTCCCAATGGCGTAGGTACTAAATCCCGTCCTGTTATCCAATCCCAGTTTCTCAGAAACTTTTGGTTTACGAAGATCCATTTCCAACAAAATCACTTTATTTCCTGATAGGGATAATACAGCAGCGAGATTAGCGGCAACAAAGGATTTTCCTTCCCCGCTCATACTGGAAGTAAGCAGGATGACTTTTTGTTCCCTCCCCGATAGTACAAATTGCAGATTAGTACGTAGCGCCCTGAACTGTTCAGCAACAGGTGTTACATCATCATTTTTTACAATCACCAGTTCTTTACTGTGTGTATGACCTATCTCGCCAATAATGGGTACTTTGGTCCCATTTGTAATATCTTTTTTATTCGTAATGCGGATATTTAACAGCTCTTTCACGTATAACCCGCCTGAAGGCAATACTAACCCGACCACTAATGCCACGAGATAGATCAAAATCCGTTTTGGCTTAAAAGGTAAGGCATCACTCTTTGCGGGATCTATTATCCTGGCTACTGCCAGGTTGGACGACTTTGATAAGGCAGATTCTTCTCTTTTCTTAAGTAAGAAAAGATAAAGTTCCTGTTTAATGGCTTGCTGACGGGAGAAATCGAGGAACAATCTTTCTTTTGCCGGTACCTGGTGAATCTTTTTATTTAATCCGGCGGAACTTTGCTGCAGTTCCTTGATACCGATCTGTATTCCCTGCTTTAATGATCCGAGGCTGGTATTAAGATCTCCGCGCAGATTAGTCAGCTGCTGATCAATATTTTTTATAACAGGGTTATTTTCGGTGGTAGACAGCAGCTGCCGTTCCCTTTCAAGCTGCAACGTATTGTAACGCTCCACCAATCCCAGAAACGCGGGATCCTGCACAATCAGCGAAGATGGAACAACGCGGCGGTTATTCCCTCCATCCTGCAGGTATTTCTGCATTGATTCCACCACATTTAATTTCACCTGTTGGTCAAGCTGTTCTTTGGCAAAATCGCCGGTACTTGAAACCAGCAATTTAGCCTGTTCTCCTAAATCTGCCAGGTCATTTGATTGTTTGAACTGTTGAATATCTTTCTCTACACCGGAAAGTTCTTTAGTTACAATAACCAACCGGTTGTCGATAAATGCGATGGTACTGTCGGCAATCCTGTTTTTATCTTCCACGCTTGCATGCATGTATGTTGTAATCAGTTTGTTCAGGACTGCTTCTCCTCTTTCAGGAATTGCATCTGTAATGGAAAGATCAATAGTGCTCACCTGTTTATTGGGAATAGCCATCGTAACATTTGATCTGTACTTGGCTACCGCAGCATCCACTGATACTACTTTAATGTAATATTCGGAATGTACAAAAGCATATTGAGGCTGGCGCTCCAGGCTTACAATACCTTCGGGTAAGTGCAGCGTATCATTCCAGGACGCTTCCCTGGTGAGATTTTTACGGCTTAAAGAAAATTTATTTCCACTAAGCGGGCGGACGGTATATTCCATTGCCGCCACGCTGTCGCTCAGCGTGATCCACTTCAGTGAGAAGGGCATATTGCTGTATTGTTCCGTTTTTTTAACTCTCCCGTCCGCGATGTACATTACATTCAGTTGAAGATCCCTAACCACATCTTCCATGATGGACCGCGAACTCAGTATCTCCACTTCATTGTCAACGCTGCTTTTGGTGTTAAACAATTCCAGTTGGCTCAGAATTTCCTCCCCCGGAAGATTTCCGCCCTTCTGATCA
>NZ_DATMTE010001006.1:0-2776 GCF_035564935.1 Chitinophaga sp.
CTTCGTTATTCCGCTACTCATAAAAGTTTGTACAATCTTGTTTACAAGCTGGATCCCGTTGAGGCGTACGACCTGGGGCTGGTGAAGCAGATAGAAGTAGATTCCGTAGTAGCAAAGAATGATAGCTCAGGCGTATTCATAAGCGTGGATGCCTTTAAGAAAGCCAGGCTGTCCGTTACAGCCAGTCTTACCATTTTTGTGAATGAGAGATCAGGCGTGAAGAGAAAAAAGGTAACCGCTAAAACAGGAGATGATTTATATAATCTTTCCAGGGGATGGGATATTTATAAGGATGGATATGTGATCAATGAACTGGACGCGGAAAACGGTTACATAGCGTTTTCGGGTGGTAATGTAATTTATAAGGGAGACGCTGTTGGAGGGCTTACCGGCCAGGTATTAAAAGAAATGATCGATGTCACTGTGGAAAATCATTTTAAGAAGGAGAAAGCATTAAGCGCTAAAGGGATTAAGGTATTATCTATCTTTTTTATTGACCGGGTAGCTAATTACCGCAGTTATGATGAGCAGGGCAACACCATTAAAGGAAAGTTTGCTTTATGGTTTGAAGAAAGTTTTGCCAAATGGCAGCAGGCGCCTGCCTATCGCGGTTTGTATACTTATGATGCAGAAGAAATGCACAACGGGTATTTCAGCCAGGACAAAGGGAAATTTAAGGATTCCAAAGAGGGGAAGTCGTCCAAAGCGGACGATGATGCCTTTAAACTGATCATGCAGGATAAAGAGCGGTTACTGGATATAGCCACGCCTTTAAGGTTTATTTTTAGTCATTCTGCATTAAGGGAAGGTTGGGATAACCCCAATGTGTTCCAGATATGTACGTTGAATGCAACCAGGTCTGATATGAAGAAACGGCAGGAAATTGGCCGGGGGCTTCGTTTGTGCGTGGATCAGGATGGGGCGCGTAACACGGAACGTTCTGTTAACAGGCTTACGGTGATTGCCAATGAATCCTATGAAGCATTTTCCAAAGCCTTGCAATCAGAAATAGAAGAAGATTCCGGCGTTAAGTTTGAGGGCCGGATCAGGGATGCGAGGAAAAGGACCGTAGTGAGGCTTAAAGCCAAATGGTTTGAGGATGCACTTTTTTTAGCCCTTTGGGAGAAGATTAAATTTTGTACCACCTATAAAATCAATTACAACACGGAGGCCCTGGTTAAAAACTGTGTAGCTGCATTACAGAGAATGCCTGTGATTGAAAAACCCCTTATTTACAGGGAAAGGAATACGGCAAAGTTTGTGAGAAACAAAGAAGGTGAATTGATAGAACTGGGTGGTGAACAAAAAGGTGCCAAAGAAAAGATCGTTAAAGCAACTCATTACGATATACCCGACTTTATTGCTTATATCCAGTCCAAAACAGCGCTTACCAGAAACACTGTTACCCGGATCATCCTGGCATCCGGCAGGTTGGGAGAGATCTTTAATAACCCGCAGTTATTTATGGATACGGTAGTGAAAATTATTAAAGATGAATTGGACCGCATCAGGATAAATGGTATCGAATATGAAAAAATTGCAGGGCAGACATACGAAATGAAGTTGTTTGAATCTGCAGAAGTGGAGCAATATACCGACAACCTTATTAAAGTAAACAACCAGGCAAAAACGCTGTACAATTACGTAGTGATAGATTCCCTGAGTGGCCCTGAAAGGAAGTTTGCTGAAGAGTGCGACAGCAGGGATGATATCCTGTTTTATGTAAAGCTCCCTCCGGGCTTCCAGGTGAAAACTCCTGTAGGCGCGTATAAGCCCGATTGGGCATTGATAAAAAAAGGGGAAGGAACGGAAGCAAAGCTTTTTTTTGTGGCGGAAACAAAAGATGCAAAAACGGCAGCAGGCAGGTCGCTTTTAAGGGATAAGGAAAGAATGAAAATTGAATGTGCAGAAAAGCATTTTGCTGTAATGGAGGATGTTACCTATTGTGTTGCGGGCGCCGTAAGTGATTTAAAGAAATAATGTTTCATCTGTTAAATTTTAATTGCCGGATCAACGCGGATCATACTGACTATAATGGTAAGAAAAAATAACGACAGCTGGATGGGATAAAATCTATCCATGCTTTCTCTTATACTGCTGGTATAAGCAAGAAAATCAGGTGTATGTGCCGTAACCGTTTCCCTTAGTTTATGCCCCTGTTTATTGCCAATGAGTATGCCGTTTAAGAGTAACGGGAGCACCAGTACAACTTTTACTTTAAACCATGGCTGCGCCCATGCAGCGCCTTTTTCCAGGGCAAGGAGTGCAGTCCCGGTAAGGAAAATGGTGAATGCGCCTGCCCTGATAAATACCCCGTACCTGGCCATCAGTGGGATGATGCCCACTGCATGAGGGGCGCCGGCATCTGCCAGCTTCCAGAATGTTTTATAGGTCAGGTAATCAATCATCGTGGTACCTGCCATGATAACGATGCCGGTAATATGAATACCGAGTATGATGCGGAATAACAAATTCATTGTTTCTATCTGGTTGTATTTCCTGTAAAATAAAACTATTTGGAAGTAAAAAACAACTTTTTGGTGATTATTTTATAGTTTTACAACTAAAAAGGAGTAATTATGAATCAAACAGTCGAACTAGTGCGACTTTGGGGAGAGTATGAAGCAAAGCACCCGGATGCCACCATTGAGCATTTTTGCCGCAGTTTCCTGGCAGGCTCCATAAAGAAGGAGAAGTCTATTCACCCGGAATGGCAGTTGCAGCCCGACCTGAATGGCATGCTCATCAAAACGATCAGTCGTATCAGTAAGATCAG
>NZ_DATMTE010001007.1:0-4511 GCF_035564935.1 Chitinophaga sp.
GGATGCTCCATGGCCAGCTACTAAAGACGAACTTATCGACTACGCCATTCGTTCCGGTGCACCGATCGAAGTAATCGAGAACCTTCAGGAGCTGGAGGATGAAGGGGAAATTTATGAGGGGATTGAAGATATTTGGTCTGATTATCCGTCGCAGGACGACTTCTTCTTTAACGAAGATGAATATTAGCCACTATCGCTTACCGCACACTCCCGTTCTACTATGACAAATAATTACTAAGCCGCTCCTGATAAGGAAGCGGCTTTTATTTTAGTATTTAATGATCCGGCGATGCTGTAATGATGATCTCACCATTTGCCACATTGCCGGGTTCAATAAATGAAGGTATTATTTTTCCATCTGGTCAATCACTGGTTTGGAAACACCGGTGAAAGAGAAACCACCGTCGTGGAACAGGTTCTGCATAGTCACCATCCTGGTGAGGTCGGAGAACATTGCCACCGCGTAGTTAGCGCACTCGTCTGCAGTAGCGTTACCCAGGGGACTCATTTTTTCTGCGTATGACATAAAGCCATCGAAACCTTTCACACCGCCACCTGCAGTTGTTTTAACCGGCGACTGGGAGATAGTGTTTACGCGTACTTTCTTGTGTGTGCCGTAGTGGTAGCCGAAACTGCGCGCAATTGACTCCAGCAGGGCTTTGGCATCCGCCATTTCACCATAATCAGGGAACACGCGCTGAGACGCGATATAAGACAATGCAATAACAGAAGCCCATTCGTTCAGTGCATCCAGTTTATAAGCTGTTTGCAGCACGCGGTGCAGCGACATCGCAGAGATATCAAATGTTTTGTGATTAAAATCGTAATCCAGGTCGGTATAGCTTCTGCCTTTACGGATGTTCATACCCATAGCAACGGAATGGAGAACGAAGTCGATCTTGCCTCCAAAATGCTCCATGGATTTGTTGAACAGGTTGGTCAGATCGTCCATATTGGTAACATCAGCCGGAATAACAGGTGCTTTACAGGTTTCCGCCAGTTTGTTGATCTCACCCATACGCAGGGCAATAGGGGCATTGGTAAGCACAATTTCAGCGCCTTCTTCCACGCAACGCAGTGCTGTTCTCCAGGCAATAGATTTATCGTCCAGTGCGCCAAAGATGATACCTTTCTTCCCTTTTAATAAGTTATGAGCCATTTGGTCAAAAATTAATTTCGGCAAAAATAGTCGTTATAGTTGAAAAAAAAAGCTGTTGGCTGTCTGCAACGGCATTTAGATGGTTTTGTACCCGCCAAAGGCAGGCTGCTAAAGGCTAACGGCTGTTAAGGGAAAGGTTTTTATGCAATAATGGTAATAACGCTGCCTGTTCCGGGCAACTCCTATGGAATAATGCTGCAATAACAGGTGAAAAGCAGCCATTGCCGGGCAGCCCTAATGCCGCAGCAGTTGCACAATAGCAACTGTGAAGCAGCCATTATTCAATAGCCTCCATGAAACAGCAGCTATGCAATAACTATCACACGGAACAACCTTTTGTTATAAAACGGCTCAGTGCACAGCCAGCATTTCACGGGCATTTTCCAGGGCGGCAGCGGTGGGCCGCTCTCCGCTTAGCATCTGGGCAATCTTATTCACCCGTTCATCCGGCGACAGTAAACGTACACTGGTGGTTACTTTATCAGCTTTGGCATCTTTATATACGAAGTAGTGCGCATCTGCTTTCCCCGCAATCTGTGGCTGATGGGTAATACAGATGATCTGGTGCGATTTGGCAAGGCCTTTCAGGATAACCCCTACCTGGCGGGCAGCTTCTCCCGAAATCCCTGTGTCAATTTCATCGAAGATCAGGGTAGGGAGGGCCACAGACTGCGCTACCAGCGACTTAATACACAACATGATGCGGCTCAACTCACCACCGGAAGCCACCTTGCCTACCGGTGCAAACTGGTTGCTTTTATTGGCATCAAAAAGAAATTCGATGGTATCCTGTCCATATGGATTGAGTTCCCCGGGGGTGATGGCTACTTTCAGGCGGGCATTGGGCATACCAACCTGCGCCAGCAAGGTATTCACATGTTTTTCAAAAGGACCTGCCTGTTCCAGGCGGTGGCCGGTAATAACGCCAGCCGCTTTCACAAGACTTTCCTTCAGCCGGGCCTGTTCCTGTTCCAGCGTTGCCAGTTGTTCATCCAGGTTCAGCACATCGTCTACCTTCCGTGTCAGTGTTTCTTTGATGGCCAGCAGTTCATCTGTGGTGTGTACGCCATGTTTCTTGAATAACCGGTAGCCCTGCGCCATCCTTTCATTCACCAGCTCTATCCGTTGCGCATCATATTGTACATGATCGTTGATGCTCTCCACTTCCCCTGCAATATCCTGCAGTTCAAGATAAGCGGATAACAGCCGTTCAGCCACCGCAGGTACATCTTTATGAAAACCAGACAACCCCTGCAGCGATGACTGCAGCTGTTTTAACTGCTGCAGGATGGGTTGTTCATCTTCCTTCAGCTGAAAATAAACACGGTTCAGGGTGTTCTTGATCTCTTCCGCATGACTTAATGTTTGCAGCTCTGCTTCCAGATCTTCTACTTCGTTTGGATTAAAGCCGGCTTCCGCCAGTTCATCGAGGAGGAAACGGTTGTAATCCAGTTCTTTGTTGGCATTGTCGCGGTTATCCAGCAGTTGTTTGTATTTCTTCTGTACCTGTGTGTACTGGATAAACTCCTGGTGGTATTGTTGCAGTTCGGCGGGTTTGCTGACCAATGCATCAATCACTTCCCGCTGGAAATCCGCATTCCCAAGTGCCAGTGTATCAAACTGCTGATGCAGGTCTACCAGGTAGCCGCTGAGTTCCGCCAGTTGGGAGATATTTACCGGTGTGTCATTTACGAAAGCTCTTGATTTACCAGCGGCACTTACTTCCCTTCTTATGATCAGCTGGTCTTCCAGGTCCAGTTCATGTTCCTGGAAGAAATTGGCCACCTGTGATTTTTTCACCTTAAAAAATCCCTCTATGATGCATTTGCCGGTTTTATCGAACAATACTCCCGGTTCCGCTCTTTCTCCCAGTATCAGGGAAAGGGCGCCAAGCAGAATAGATTTACCTGCACCGGTTTCCCCGGTAATCACGTTCAGGTTTCCTGAAAAGTCTACTTCCAGGTGATCGATAATTGCGTAATTCTTGATGGTTAATCGCTGTAACATAAGTAAGGAAATTCCTTTATGATGTTGAAAGCTCAGGTTCCGTTAACCCGCTGCATGCCTGCTTTGGCGCGCTGGTCAAGGGAATTTTTATAATCATGGCCTTTCATGTTCAGACAACGCTGATAACATTCTATGGCTTTGGCTTTGTCGTTTCTTTTTTCATAAATGTAACCCATTTGGAGGGAAGCACGTGCCGCATAATATTCCGGCCTGTTGCTACCTACTTTTATGGTTACTTCATACATAGCAATGGCCTGGTCATCCTGCCCGCTTTCGTCGTAAATGCGGCCCAGGCGGTAGGCATATTCCAGTTTATCTTCCATTGCCGGGAACTCTGCTGCTTTCTTTGTGAGCAGCAATGCCAGCGCTTTGGGGAAATACCCGCCATCGCTCAGTAAACGCACCCGCAACAGGAACGGGTTAGGCCATTTACCGGTTTTGGCTTCCTTCAATGCCTGTTTGTCTGCATCGGTTTCCAACCCTCCTTTTGTAAGGATCAAAGCCCGGTATTTATCCGCCGCTGCCTGGTTCCCTTCCAGGTAATAGTACCAGCTCAGTCGCTGCAGGCACTCCTTCACATAAAACTTGCCTTTGAAGTTATTAACAAACCGCTCCAGGTAAATATGCGCGTCCTGGTCTAACCTGGTTAGTTTCAGTAAGCCCATTACATAGTTGTAATACTGGATGTCTGCATATTCCGCTGTGTCATTGCGTTCCTGGAGTACTTTTATCCCCGTGGCAGCCTTTTGGTTGTTCAGTGACAGGTTAGCCACCATTAAGGCAAACAGGTAGTTGTTCTTTGTATCCAGCTGTTTCCTTTGCAGAAATTCCCACGTTTCTTCCGGTTTATTCACAATAAACAACATCAGGTAGCAATAATAATAGTAGGATTCTTCCCGGAATAACTTTGCTTCCGGCGCATTGCTCTCAATGAACTTGTTCACATTGGCCATCCCCTCTTTCATACTGCCTTTAAGGCCCAGGATATTGGTGATCCACTTATACCCTTCGGGAATGGTGCCGAATACGGTTTGCATAGCGCCCAGCAACAGGTTATTGGGCACAAAACCCGGAAACCGCTGCTGGTTCTCTTTCAGCATCATATACGCCTTCCGGATCTCCCAGGTGGCATCCCATTTTTCATCAAACTTTATTTTGATCAGCGCCCACTGGAATTTGATAGCCGCCTGTGTGTACAGGTAATAAGGAGAATCCGGTGATCCTTCCGCCATTTTATTCAGCCGGAACAACCGCAGGTTCCTTTTCTGTGAATACGCTGCAGGATCTTCATTAAAGAAGAGTGGGAAAAAATCTGCATAGTTATCCAGGAAATAGGGCGCCAGGT